>JAFGLK010000296.1 GCA_016928125.1 Anaerolineae bacterium | reverse complement strand
GAGTTGGGCACAAAGCCGCGGATGCGCCCAAAATCCACGAGGACACCCCCTCGGTTGGTATCCACCACAGGGGCCTCCACGATCTCGCCGGTTTCCAGAAGCTCCTGGGCGCGCAGCCAGTCTTGCTGCTGCAAGCCCCTGCTCAGCGAGACGCGCACGATGTCAGCCTGGTTCAGGCCACGGCGCATCACCACCACCGGAATGGTGTCGCCTGACTCCAAAGAGTCCACGTACGCCTCGTCGACCGACGACAGATCGCTGGCCGGTACCAGCCCGTCGCGTTTGATACCCAGATCAACGATCAGCTCGTAATCGCTCTTGGTGACGATGACAGCCTCTATCACATCTCCCGGTCTGGGACGTGCATAGTCATACTCGCCGCCCTGAAGCAGCGCCTTGAATCGTTCTTTCAGTCCGGATACTCTGTTCTGTTCCATATGCCTCCTGAATGATATGGTTAGGGATGAGATGGTAACAAGCCATGGTTGGACGCGAGCGACCCGCTCAGGACCGAGATACCCATGTTCCCCGCCACAGGGGCCACTCTGTGGACACTCGCCGTCAGGCTACTCGCAATCCTGGGACGCTCCTCGGATTGAGAATGCATCGCCAGAGAATCTGATCCCTGGCCCAGCCGCCCCGCGACTGCGCCAGGCCCGGCGTCTCTGCTGATGCGCCCTATATACATGATGTCATATTTCCGTCTTCCGTGCAGACGCTCCTCGTCCATCGTGGGGTAGGATTCGGTTGGACCCGGTTGGCGTTGAGTTTGGACTGCATTGATCGACTGCAGCGATTGCTACCACCCTCGCTAGCGGCCGTTGGGGCCGCGACATGAGGGCCGCTGCAGGGTGTTCCCTTGACGCTCACGGCCCGTATGGCTCGCGAAAAGGGTGGCTCACGCGTTGACGCGCCGTGTCAAAGACCGTAGAATAGTTGGTGAGGTCATCGCGTCTCCGGTTCGCACGCCTAGGCATCAGGTGTCAGGAACGCTGCTGCGGCGCAACCTGTCCCTTGGGCCACTCAGGCGTTGTTGACTCTGGAGTAAGGAGATCCGTGGCTGAGTCAGTAAATGCGCAGCGCGCCCTCGCTGACCGAATGGAGGCCTTGCGCCTCGCATTCGGCGCGAGCGGAGATCTGGATCCGGCGCTGGAGCGGGCCATAGAGGGTCTGTTGTCCTGCTGGCGAGATCGCTCCCAGGACGGCGAACCCTGCCTCGCCCCTGTCAGCGATGCGGCGCAGCGACGGCTCGAGCGTCTGGAGCGTGAGATCGAGAGCTGGGAGCGGGAGCACAGCCTGCTTCAGACGCTGATCGCACATACCCACGCACAGCTCGCCTATCTGGATCCGGACTTTAACTTTCTGGCTGTCAACCCTGCATATGAGCGGGGCAGCGCCTATCGCAGCGAGGAGTTGATCGGCCGTAACCACTTTGACCTCTTTCCCCATGCCGAGAATCTGGCCATCTTTCGCCAAGTGAGAGATACCGGCGAGCCCTACTCTGTCAATGCCAAGCCGTTCGAGTTCCCCAATCAGCCGGATCGAGGCGTCACCTACTGGGACTGGACTCTCTCGCCCGTAAAAGATGCGCAGGGAGAGGTCATTGGGTTGGTGTTATCGCTGATCGACTGCACAGAGATCGAGCGCGTGCGGCAGATGCGTGATCGCCTGGCCGACATCGTCGAGACAACGCCCGACATGATTGCCAGCGCCACCCTGGAGGGCCTCGTCACCTATCTCAACCCTGCCGCGCGTCGCCTGATGGACCTGCCGGAGACGGGATCGATTGAGAATTACACGATCCCCGATTCCCATCCTGACTGGGCCGCTCGCCTGATTCGCGAGGAGGGCATTCCCACGGCGCTACGCGAGGGCATCTGGCAGGGCGATACGGCCTTGGTGGATGGCTCGGGACGCGAGATTCCCGTGGTGCAGGTGATCATCGCGCACCGCGACGCGCAGGGCCAGCCCAGCCATCTCTCCACGATCGTGCGGGACATGCGCGCCGAGATCGAGATGCGCGCGGAGCAGGCGCGTCTGATCGACGAGTTGGCGGCAGAGCGCGCCCGGCTACAAGCGATCATCGAGAATGCTCCCGAGGGGATTGTGGTGGCCGACCGGCAGGGGCGCATCGTGTTGGCCAATCCATCGGCCGAGGCGCTCTATGCGCATGCCATGCCGCCCGGCTCCGATGTGTCTAGCTATGCACACGCGTGCTATCCGGATGGCAGGCCCTACTCTGGGCAGGATTTGCCGCTCTCTCAAGCGGCCATGGCCGGTGAGACTACGCGTAACGTGGAGCTGATCGTCGTCCTGCCAGGCGGTGCGCATCGCCATCTTCTGGCGAGTGCCGGCCCAATCCGATCCCAGTCGGGCGAGCTACAGGGTGGCGTGACGGTGTTCCAGGACATCACCGACCAGGTGCTGTTGCGCCAAAGGCTTGAGCGCTATCTTGAGCACATGCGTTGGCAGCACCGTGTGGATCAAGCCATTCTGGAGGCCCGCGGCATTGAGGAGACCGTGGACACAGCTTTGGAACACCTCGCGGGCCTGTTGCCGCTGCACTATGCGGACGTCTCTCTCTTCGACTGGCAAGCCCGAGAGCTGTCCCTCGTCGCCGTAAGGCCCAGTCGGGGCCATGGCCTGGTGTCCGGATCCCGACTGCGGGTGGAGACGGACTGGCCCATCGCGGTGTGGCAGGCAGGCTCTTCTACCGTGAGCGCTCTGCCGGCTGCTGGCTCTTCCTGGCTCCCCATCGAGTCTCTGCAAGCGCAAGGCGTGCGCGTCGTGATCACCTGGCCCCTGGTGGCCGATGGTGAGCTATTGGGCCTCATGAACCTGGGTCTGGCCGATCGTGAGGATCTCTCCAACGATGTGGAGGGCCTGGTGCAGGGGGTCGTGAGTCAAATGGCGGTGGCTCTGCAGCACGCCCGGCTGGATCAGACGCTACACGAGCACTCTGAGCATCTTGAGGAGCTTGTGGAGCGCCGCACCAGGCAGTTACGGGCGAGCGAGGAGCGGTTTCGCGGCATCTTCACGGCCATCCCCAGCGGCGTCGCTCTCCTTGGCGCCAATGGTGCGATGCTAGCCAGCAATCCGGCGTTTCAGGAGCTCGTGGGGCTGTCTGGCGAGGCGCTGGTCGAATTCCCTCTTGCGCTGTTCGAGCACCCCGATGATCAGGCCTTTCTGCGAGCCATCCTGGCTGGCCCACTCTCGGAGGATGGCCCCAGCGAGGGGGAGTTGCGCCTCGTACGCCCAGATGGCCAGATGATCTGGGTCTATGTGACCGCGACGGCGATACGCGATCCTGCGCGTGGGCGCTATCCCTTGCTGGTCGTCGTGCAGGATATCACCCGTAGGCGTGAGGCCGAGGCCACCGCATTGCAGGCCGAGAAACTGAATACGGTGGGCCGTTTGTCGGCCTTGCTGCGCCACGAGATCAACAACCCCCTCCAGGTGGTGATGGGCTGCCTCGAGTTGGCCCAGGAGGCTCTCCAGGCGGGTTGGGATGCCCAGCGCTATCTCGATGTGGCGCTTGAGGAGATCCGCCGCGCTGCAAGCATTGTGTCACGCTTGCGTGATCTGAGCCATCCGGGTGAGGAGTTGGTCAGGGAGCCTACTGACTTGCGTCAGATTGTCGATCATCTGCTGGTGCTGATCGCCAAGCGCTGTGAGGAACGGGGGGTGCAAGTGCATTGGGCGCGCCCTGAGAGCGAGCTTCTCTTGTGGCTCTCTCGGGATGCCATTCAGCAGGTCTTGCTCAACCTGGTGCTCAACGCGCTGGATGCCATGCCAGAGGGAGGACGACTTGCTCTGAGCACGGTGACCACCGATGATCCTCCGGGCGTCTCCCTGCGCATCAGCGACACGGGCGTGGGCATGACGCCGGAGCAGCGGGCCCAGCTCTTCGAGCCCTTTCACACCACCAAACCCGACGGATTGGGGCTTGGCCTGTATGTGACCCGGCAGCTCATCGAAAAACATGAGGGGCGCATCGACGTCGAGAGCCGTGTGGGCCAAGGCACCACGTTTGCCATTTGGTTCCCCGCAGCACCCTCAACGGATTGATTGGGTCGCGCAGCGTCAAACAAGCGAGGTGTTTGTTGACAGAGCCACTGCACGCGCTGGTCGTGGACGATGACAGCAATGTACGCTTTCTGGTAGCTGAGGCGCTCCGCCAGGAGGGCTTTCGGATGACAGGCGCCGCCAATGGCGAGGAGGCGCTGGAGATCCTGCGAGATACGCGCTTTGATCTGGCGGTGATTGATCTGAACCTGGGCGGCCATGTGGACGGGATGCAGCTCTTTAGTACGTTGCGCTGGCGCTGGCCCGATACCGCCATCGTCATCTTGACCGGCCATGCCTCGGTGGACTCGACGGTGGAGGCTATCCGCCAGGGGATCGAAGGGTATCTACTCAAGCCCATCAGCATAGCCGATCTGCGCCAGGCCGCGAAGAAAGCGCTCGAGCGCCGCCGCGCCCTCACCCAAGCGCGAGAGGAGAGGCAGAGTCACCAGCTGCAGGCCGGGCCGCTCTTCGTGGATGCGGATCGCTATCTGGTCAAGCTACACGACGAGGTCCTTGACCTCACCCCTCAGGAGGTCAGCCTCCTCGTCTGTCTGATGGAGAACGCGGATAGGGTGGTGTCGCCCAAAGAGCTCGTTCAGGTGGTGCGTGGTTACGAGCCCAAGTACACTCAAGAGGCGCGCCAGATCATCAAATGGTACATCCATCGCCTGCGCCAAAAGATCGAGCCGGACCCCTCCAATCCCCGCTTCGTCGTCAATGTGCGGGGCGTAGGCTATCGTCTCGGCACCTAGCACCTGCGCGTACAACGCCAACTTTTCGCCAACCCGACCCGTCCTGAGCCCCAACCCGATACGATGGTTGGGGCCCATTTTGCTATGCTACGCTAGAGATGAAGGCGCCTGGGCCTATATCAGCGCTCGGCCTCGGCCTGGCTCCGACAGGCTGCGCCTTGGGCTACGGCGGCGTGGTCGCGTTTCCAGAAGGTTCAGGACTAACGCATCGCGGAGCCCAGTCCTCTGGGCGCATACATCCTGCAGCGCCTGTCGGGTACGGGCTAGAATTTCGATGTGCCGTGCTCCAGGCAGGCCAGGCTCTGGCAGCCCAACGCAGTCCCAACCTTCTCAAACGCATCCCAATGCCAGCTTTGGCCCAGTCCATCATGAGGCCTTGCATAGGTCATGCTAGAATACAAGTAGTGGAGCCTGTATCCGAGGAGGATCAGTAGGCATGTCAAGAGTGCGCATCTTGATTGTTGACGATGAGGCGCACGTGCGATTCGTGTTGGAACATGCCCTCAGGGCCATGGATGATGAGTATGAGATTGCCACGGCTGCCAGTGGTCATGAGGCTTTGGAGCTGATGGCACAAGAACCTATCGATCTTTTAGTCACAGACATCCGCATTCCCAAGCCTGATGGCATCGAGCTCACCGTGCAGTTCCGCGCACGCGCCCCCGTGGCGCCTGTGATCTGGATCACAGCCCACGGGAATGGCCGCATTCGCCGGAGGGCTCGCGAGCTGGGCATCTTTCGGTACATGGAAAAGCCGTTGGAGATCAGCGAGCTTCGTCAAGTTGTGCGACGAGCCCTGACCACTGCCGGCAGCGCGAAACCATGACCTGTGGGGCGACCGGCAGTGCGCTGCGCCTCAACCGAGGAGAAGGTTGGTAGAGAGTTTCAGGAGGGTGACATGAAGGAAGCATTGCAGGAGATTATGGGATGGGCCAATCGCGGCACTCTGCATCAGTTTGCGCTAGAGGCGGCGGCTCGTCTCGACGACGACACGTACCAGGTGGAGCGGGAGGGCGACAAGCTCACCATCCACCGCCTGGAGAAGCGCGGCGGAGTCCTGGGGATTGGAGCAGAGACGGTCAGAGTGCCGGTGCTCGAGTTCTACACCCAGGGTGAGGTGGTCGAGATCCGCGAGGAAACGGCCGACGGCGAGTTCGTAACCGAGTTCGCCGGCCTCTTGACGGGACACTGAGTCACTCTCGCGACAGTCTGTGCTTGTCGCAGAAGGTCGACTCGAGTGCTCCACTTGAGGTTCGCTGACCGGTAGGTTGTATGTATATGAGGAGGTATGACACATGGCTTTGACACGTTGGGAACCGTTTCGGGAGATGATGTCACTGAGGCGCGCAATGAACCGTCTCTTTGACGAGGGGTTCACCCGTTCTCTGCGCGAGACACCTTGGCGTGAGACGGATCTCTCCTTGGCGCTGGATATGTATGAAGAGGATGACCATCTGGTGGTCACCGCCGATCTGCCGGGCGTTAAGCCCGAGGATGTGGACATCAGTGTCCAGTCGAACATGCTCACCATCAAAGGGGAGTTTGGAGACCGGGAGGAGAAAGAGCGCGATAGCGTTTACTTCCAAGAGCGGCGCTATGGCGCGTTCAGCCGGACGGTGAGCCTTCCTTCGAACGTAAACCCGGAAGAGATTGACGCCACCTGTGAAGACGGCGTGCTGCGGCTCGAGATCCCCATCAAAGAGGAGGCCAAGCCCAAACGCATCACCGTCAAAGCCAAGTAGGATGGCGGGGCAGAAGGGAGAGGTGAACTCTCCTCTGTGAGCACAGGCTCTTCCAGATACGACTTGGCTGAACACAAGAGTCGCGCGCACCTCAAGCGCGCGGCTCTTGCGCCGCATGGACCTTGCACGGCGCCGCGGCTCATCGAGTTTGGACTGAAGTGGATATACATAGAGAGAGGGAGAGTATTGCATATGCGCAGTGGTTTCAGCATGGGCAGGATCTTTGGGATTCGGGTTCGCATCGACTGGAGTTGGCTGCTGATCTTCGCCTTCTCGTCCTGGAACCTGGCGGCCCGATTCGGCCAGTGGCATCAGGACTGGGGCGATCTATTGCGCTGGGGCGTGGCGGTGGGCGCAGCACTGCTCTTCTTCGGCTCAGTGCTCGCCCACGAGCTGGCCCACTCTCTGGTGGCGCGCAGCCACGGGGTGCCCGTGCGGGGCATCACGCTCTTTCTTTTTGGCGGCGTCTCCAATATCCAGCGCGATCCGGACGCTCCCGGTCGTGAGTTCACGATGGCTGTCGTCGGGCCGCTGACCAGCTTGGCCATTGGCCTTGTGCTGCTCTTAATCGCTGGCACCCAGGTAGGGCCAATGGGTAGAGCGATGGCCCAGCCTCAGCAGATGCTGGCAGAACTGAGCCCCTGGGCCACGCTGTTGCTGTGGCTTGGGTCGATCAATATCATGGTGGGGCTCTTCAATCTCATTCCGGCCTTTCCCCTGGATGGCGGGCGCATTTTGCGCTCCATCTTTTGGGCCATCAGCGACAATTTGCGCAGCGCCACGCGCTGGGCTTCGGGCATCGGCCAGCTTGTCGCTTGGATCATGATTCTGGCGGGCATCTCGAGCTTTTTCGGCGCGTCGATTCCCTTCTTTGGTGCCGGTTTTGCCAATGGGCTCTGGCTCATCTTTTTGGGGTGGTTCCTGAACAATGCCGCCTCGTCGAGCTATCGGCGCGTGGTGATCCAGGATGTGCTTGAGGATGTGCCTGTAGAGCGCATGATGCGTCGCGATCCGCCCACCGTGTCGCCCGATATTCGGGTCTCGGAGCTCGTGAACGAGCACATCATGGGACGCGATGATCACGCCTTTTTCGTGGTTCAGGGCAAGCAGATTCAGGGCATTGTGACACTGGAGGATGTCCGAAACGCCGGTCGCGACCGTTGGGACACGCTCTCGGTTCGCGACATCATGACCAGGGGCGAGGATCTTGTAACCGTATCAGCCGAGGAGGATGCGAGTGATGCCTTTGACAAACTCACCCAGCGCGACGTGCAGCAGCTGCCTGTCCTGAGCGATGGGCAGTTGGTGGGCTGTGTTCACAGGCGTGACATCATCCGCTGGTTGCGATTTTCGGCCGAACTCACCTAGCTTTGTCCATTCGGCAGGTCACTATCAAGTCTGGAGCTATAAGAGATGAGCAAAAAAACCCTGGGTCTTCTCATCGGCGGCGGGTGCCTGATGAGCATCCTGTCCATTGTGCTGGCAGGCGTCCTCTTTTTCTTTGTGATGCCGAACCTGTTTGCCACGCCTGGCCTACCCATGGCTACTCCCCAGGTCGGCCGCGTGCCCACCTGGACCCCGCCTGTCGGCCTGCAGGCCACGCAAGAGGCGATTCCCGCCTTTACGCCGCCTCCCCCCGCTTCACAAGAGCCACAG
>JAFGLK010000295.1 GCA_016928125.1 Anaerolineae bacterium | reverse complement strand
ATGAAGGCGCCTCGGACCCTGAGGCCCGCGAGAAGATGCACTGCGCCGCCAGCATCGCGGGCTTGGGCTTTGGCAATGCCATGGCGGCGCTGGCCCACGCGCTCGGGCACTCTGCCGGCGCCGTGTTGGGCCTGCCCCACGGCCGCGCGGTGGGCCTGTTTCTACCGTATACGATCGAGTTCACGGCCCACGGCGAGATCCCAGCCCGCTACGACGAGCTCTGCCGGGCGCTCAGTCTAGGCAATACCTCCGCAGAGAGCGCCTCGGCGTTGGCGGCTGCCGTCCGCGGCCTGGCTCGCCGGATCGATCAGCCCACCACACTGCGAGAGGCTGGCATCTCGGCTCAACGCCTCGCGGCTCGCCTGCCCAAACTGGTGGACCATGCCCTGAGCGATGGGTGTCTGGTGATGGGCCGTCGCTGCCCCACTGCCGAGGAGGTGGAAAAGCTGTTCGCCTGTGCGGCCATGGGGCGCACGATCGATTTCTAGCTCAAATGAACTGCAGGAGGAGACAGGCGGCATGTTCGGCTATCACGATCGCCTTTTGCGCGTCGATCTGAGCAGCGGAGCGATAGTGGTCGAGCCATTGGGCAGTGAGGCCGTGGGCCGTTACGTGGGCGGAAGTGGCCTGGCGACGCACTACCTCTACGCGATGCTCGATCCACAGCTTCCCGCATTGGCGCCGGAGAGCCCGTTGATCATGATGGCCGGTCCGCTGACGGGCACGCGCGCCCCCATGTGTGGGCGCCATGCGGTCGTGGCGCGTTCGCCGCTGACCGGCTGGTTGGGCGAGTCGCACGTGGGCGGCTATGTGGGGGCTGCTCTGCGGCACGCCGGCTATGACGGTCTCATCATGACGGGCACCGCGGAGAGGCCCGTGTGGTTGAGCCTGGAGCCGGGGCGCGCCGAGCTGCATGACGCTCAAGAGCTCTGGGGTCTGGAGACGTTCGAGACCCAGGCCCGCATCCGGGCTCTGCTGGGCGACAGGCGCGCGCGCGTGGCCTGCATCGGCCCGGCCGGCGAGAACGGTGTGCTCTACGCGGGCATCGCCCACGACCGCGCGCGCATGGCGGCGCGCACCGGCCTCGGGGCGGTGATGGGCGCCAAGGGGCTCAAGGCGGTTGCCGTGTGCGGCACGGGCCGCCGGATGCCTGCCCTGGCGGATCCCGGGCGCCTGGCGACGATCTCCGGCGAGCTGCGCGCGTTGCTCAAGGAGGATGTATTCTCCCAGGTCTTGCGCGCCACCGGCACGGCCGGCAATCTCGACTATCTCCACTACCTGGGGGCCTTGCCGGCGCGCTACTTTACCCTGGGCGAGTGGCCTCAGGCCACCCAGATCGGTGGGGCCGCCATGGCCGAGACGATCCTCTCCGGCGTGGAGGCCTGCTACGGCTGCCCGGTGGCCTGCGGCCGCCGCGTGACCCTCTCGCGCTATCCCTCGGCCGAAGGAGGGGGCGCCGACCAGAGCATCAAAGGGCCTGAGTACGAAACGTTGGGCGCCCTCGGGAGCCAGCTCCTGATCGACGATTTGGAGGCCGTGGCCCATCTGGCGCACCGCTGCGATGCGCTGGGCATGGACAGCATCAGCGCAGGGAACACCCTGGCGCTGGCGGTGCACCTCTACCAGGAGGGCGTCATCGGCCCGGCCGAGACCGAGGGCTGCGTCCTGGGCTGGGGCGACGCTGCGATGGCCGCCGCGCTGCTGGAGCAGATCGCCAGCCGTCGCGGTTTGGGGGCGCTCCTCGCTGAAGGGGTGCAGCGCCTGGCCGAGCGGTTCGGCGTGCCGGAGCGGGCGGTTCATGTGAACGGCATGTCGCCGGCCATGCATGATCCGCGCGCCTTCTCTGGCATGGCTTTGGTGTATGCCACCTCGCCGGTGGGCGCCAGCCACAATCATTCGGCCTACTACCTGGTGGAGAGCGGTCGTCCTCTGGAGGATCTGGATATCCTCTCGCCAGGGCGCCATACGGACGCAAGCAAGGCCGGTCACGTGGCGCGGGATCAGAACTGGAACAGCCTGCTCAACAGCCTGGTGACCTGCGTTTTCTGTAATGCGACGCCTCAGAGCCTCATCGCCCTCTGCAACGCGGCCACCGGGCGCGATATGGACGCAGAGGAAGCTCTGGAGGTCGGGGAACGCATCTTTAGCCTCAAGCGGGCGCTGAATCTCCGTTGGGGTTATACACCGCAGGGAGAGCGCTTGCCCCGGCTACTCCGGCAGAGCCTGAGCGAAGGAGGCACCGAGGGCTTTGTGCCCGATGAGGAGCTCCTCTTGCGTGAGTATTACTCGGCTCGCGATTGGGATCGGGCGACAGGCAAGCCCTCACGCGCCAGGCTGGAGGCGCTCGGCCTGGGTGACGTCGCCCAGGAGATCGGGGCTCTGTGAGCCGACGCCGATTTATGGAGGACATCATGGGATCAACAAGCGGGGAGAGCGTCCGCCCGCAGCGGCCGATGCTGCAGGGCGGCTCGTGGCACATCGGGGACAATCCCGATCTGGACGAGTTGACCGGCGAGAAGCAAGAGGTGGTGGATCACGCCATCTTTCGTTCGAACGATGGGCGTTGGCATCTATGGGCTTGCATCCGGGGCACGCGCATTGGCCGCTTGCTCTACGCCTGGGAGGGCCCGGCGCTGACCGCTCGAGATTGGAAGCGGATCGGCATCGCCATGCGCGCTGAGGCGCGCTATGGCGAGAGCATCGACGATCGAGATGGCGAGGAATGGATTCAGGCCCCGCACGTGATCGTGCACGAGGGCGTGCATTACATGTTCTATGGCGGACATCGCACCGAGTTGGGGTCCTGCCAGATCTGTCTGGCGCGCTCGCCCGATGGGCTGGCCTTTGAACGCTACCGCGATGAACGCGGATACAGCCGGGTCTTTGTGGGCCCCGGCGAGGCCCGCGATCCGATGGTACTGCGCATCGGCGATCGCTACCACTGCTACTACACCGGCCACGATCCAGACCAGCGCGCTCCCTGCAAGATCTACTGCCGCACCTCCTCCGATCTGATCCACTGGTCCGACTATGTGGCGGTGAATTGGGGCGGCAGCGGCGGCGATGGGCCCTGGAGCGCCGAGTGCCCGCAGGTGGTCTATCGCCACGGCTACTACTATCTCTTTCGCACCAGTCGCTATCAGCCTCCGGCGCTCACCCACGTCTACCGCTCGCGAGATCCGCTCGACTTTGGGCGGGGAGACGACGCTCTCAAGATCGCCACGCTCCAGGTCGCTGCGCCCGAGATCGTGACCCTGGGCGAGCAGAGCTACATCAGCACGGTGGAGGATCTGCGAGGCGGGGTGCAGCTCTGTCGCCTCGCCTGGGTGGACGACGGATCGACATAGCCGCGCGTCACGCAGGACTGCGGGGCGACGCAGACGATAGCCGAGGAGGAGCTTTTCGATGGAGGTTCAGATCACACGCTATGCGCTCGACCGGGTGCCGCTGTCGCTCATCATCGACGACGCGACGGTGCTCGTGAACCTGAACTACTTTTGGATGCGGGACCGCAATCCGGTGGACGACGGGAAGCGTCGCTGGGAGGATGTGCCCGTGGTGCATCCCGAGTCGTTCACCCGCGAGTTCGCCACATGGTGCCTCGAAGAGGGTGTGCGGGGCAAGTTCAGCGTGGTGCCCTGTCCCGCGGCATTGGGCCGCATCGACCAGAGACTGCCTCTCTTCAGCCGCGCGCAGCAGGAGAGCTGGCTGCGCATGTGTCGCGAGACCATCGTGCCGGCCTTTGACATCACCCCAGAGATGATCACCCACACGGTGGTGGTCGACCCCCAGACGTGTCGCCCCGTGGAGCCGCAGATCTGGGAACAATACGACTGGCAGGCTCTCCCGGTGGATGAGCAGGAGCGCATCCAGACCTATATCGCCTGTGCCTGCCGCATCCTGGACAACGTGGGCCTCACCCCGACCGGCGTCACCTCGCCCGGCGGATTTGGAGGGCGCACGCTGGACTTGTACGCTCGCATGACGGGGCTGGCCGTGCGCCAGGTGACCGGCAACCCCACGCCCTTTTTCTTCCAGCGCATCTCCAGCGAGGGCGCGGTGGAGAATCCCGTCTGGTATGTGGACCGTGAGACGGGCACGGCGGTGGGCGAGATCATCGCCGGCACCGGCGACTGGACCGGCTCCTGGACTGGATATGGCGAGGTGAATGTGGATCGCTACATCACCGAGGACTTGCAGGGCGGTCGCCTGCCCGAACTGATCCGGGCCGGTGATCCCGCCGTGCTCTGCAGCCACTGGCAAGGCTTTTACGGGCTGCACAACGATGACCGGCGCGGTTTTCGTGCGCTCAAGACGATCGTGCGCCGCCTGAAGGCGCTCGATCCGGGGGGCGAGCGCACGCGCTGGCGCAGGGTGAGCGAGATCACGAACTACGCCTGTGCCCGGGCCCTGGCCGAGATCAGAATAGGCCCTGATGGCGCGATCGAGCTCGATCTGCCGGTGCGGGTGCCCGAGCTGACCTTGCGCCTGGATGGCCTGGCTGCCCAGGCCGTGACGGTGGACGGCGCCCCGTTGCAGCCGGCCAACACGCGCGCGGCCTTCGAGAGCGGCACGTTTCTCATAGAGGGGCGATCCACGCTCGTCGCCTTTGATCCTCAGCAGTGCCATATCGTCCTTCGAGTGGTCACCGCTGCAGTCTGATCTGCGATCCTGAGTCACCCCCTCTCGTGCGTACATGCTCAGGCCGGCCTGGGCATCGTCGCCTCGTTATGTCGAAATCAGATTGACATGTCCGCCCCCATAGCCTAACATAAGAGCGGCGTGAAGTCGTCGTTGCGATGATCAGCGTAATGCTTGGAGGCTGCGCATGAGCCTGCTGGGCCTGGAGGTGGGCACAAGGCATTGCCGGGCTTTGGTCGTCTCGGAGGAGGGCAGCATCCTGGCCGAGGCGCACCGGGGCTATCCGGCCGAGAGCGTGGACGCCGATGGCTGGGCTGTCCAGCCGCTGTGGCAGGCGATCAAGGCGACCCTGGCCGAGGCCGCGAGCGGCGCCGCTCGCGATCCCGTTCAGGCTCTCAGCGTCGCCGCCATGGGCGAGGCGATGGCGCCACTCTCATTCGAAGGTTATGTGCTTGAGGATCGGCTCTTTGGCGCCCCCACTGTTGGCCCGTCCTATATCCAGCAGGCCGAAAGCGCGCTGGGACGCGATACGCTCTTTGATCTCACCGGTCATGTCCCCGGCCCTGACTATGCCCTGGCCCGCATAGCCTGGCTGCAGGAACAGCGGCCCGAGTTGGCGCGCAGGATCTGGCGCTTTGTCATGGTCACAGCACTTGTCGATCATCTCCTGGGTGGGACGAGCGCCTGCGACTATTCCCTCGCCGGCGGCACGCTCTTGTTCGAGATGGAGCAAGAGCGCTGGTCGAGAGCGATCGCCGAGACATGCGGCATCAGTCGCAACAAGTTGCCGGAGCTGGCTCGAGCCGGACAGGCCATTGGAAGCGTCGCTCCATCGCTGGCCGCCGAACTGGGCCTCAAGGGCAAGGTGCAGATCATCCTTGGGGGACGGGATCTGGCCTGCAATGCACTGGGAGCGGGCGTGACCGATGTTGGCGCGGCTCTGTATCACCTCGGCGCGGGCATGTACCTTCTGCCCGTGTTCGAGGCCATCCCCCTCAAGAGCCTGCTCCTGCGCCATGGCCTCTCCCTGGAGCATCATGTGGTGCCCGGCCTCTACACCAGCCTGCTGGCCAACCACGCGGGCGGGCGCATTCTGCAGTGGTTTCGCGATCAACTGGCCGCAGCCGAGGCCCAGCAGGCCCAGAGGCGGGGTTTCAACTTTTACACGCGGCTGTTGGAAGAGATGCCATCCGAGCCGACCGAGCTCCTGGCCCTGGGCGAGTTCGCCTCCGCTGGAGCGCCGCCCTGGTCTGGCGGGGCCATCGTGGGCCTACATCTGGATACCACCCGCGGCGAGGTCATCAAGGCGCTCTTGGAGGGGGCAAGCTACGCCTTTGCTGTGGGCCTGGACACTTTTGAGGCGGTCGGGATACGCGTGCAGACGCTTAGGGCCACGGGCGGTGGGGCTCGCTCGGATCCCTGGCTTCAGTTAGCAGCCGACATTCTGGGACGTCCCATCGAGCGCACCCGTGTGCTGGATGCCACGGCGCTGGGCGCCGCCATCATCGCGGGGGTCGGCTCCCAAGTCTATGCGAATCATGCGGAAGCGGCAGAGGCGCTGGTGAGGGTTGAGGCCCGCTTTGAGCCCGAACCCAAACGCCAGCGCCTCTACCGGCAGAAGCTGCAAGCCTACCAGGCTCTACGGCAGATACTCCGGGAAAGGCTGCCAGAGAGCGTCGCCAGGTAGGGGATGACTTCTGCGCACCACGCCCAGAGGGCGGTCTACGTAAAGCCCCACGACTTGAGATTGCGGTAGCTGATCGCTAACGATTCGAAAGGATCGCGATCATAGGAGCGATCCTGCTCGACGAGATACCATTCTACCCCGCTCTCTTGCGCCGCCTGCAGAATGGCAGGCCAGTTCAGATTGCCCTCCCCAATCTCGGCAAAGCGCTGTTCGCGCTCGGGCGTGATCGTCATGTCCTTGAGGTGCAACAGCGGCTGACGCCCCGCGCACTTGCGCACCCAGTAGGTCGGATCCCCGCCGCCCGCCTGGATCCAGTAGACATCCAGCTCGGCCTTGAGCATCTCTGGGCTGGCCATCTCGTAGAGCATCTCCAGCCAGGTCTTGCCGCCGTACTTGACCAGTTCGTGGTTGTGGTTGTGATAGGAAAAGTCCATCCCCTCCGCAGCCAATCGCTCCGAGATGGGCGCCAGTTCATCCAGGAAGCGCTTCAACCCATCCAGGCTGCGGTAGCTGCTGGGCAGGTTCCCGATGGCCGGATGGGGGCAATTCCAGAGCTGGTGCTCCTCGATGACCGCATCCAGATCGCCCAGGAAGCGGTCCCAGCCCATGTGGGTGGAGACCACATTCAGGCCATTGTCCTGAACCAGCTTGGCCACCTCTTTGGGGTCCACAGGGCCGAAACCGGAGATCTGGATCGCCGAATAGCCGATGTCGGCCACCCTCTTGAGACTCTCGGCCACGCCTTCGATCGTCTTGGTATAGTCGCGCACCGTGTAGAGCTGAGCGCCGACCACGTTTTCTGGCATCGTTCCTCCTTCAGCGTGAGATAGGATACTCCTCGGGGCGTCCCAGGGAGCTTTCAGGCCGGATGTCACGGACTGGGGGCATGGTAGCACAATCGGCCGGGGGTTGCCAAGCGGAGAGATTCAGCTGCCGGTAGAGTGATAGTGCCGCACGCCCAGGCGCCAAACCTGCAGTGCCACGATCAGAAAGGCGACCCCGATAAAGGGGGCCAGGGCCTGAAATACACGAGATGTGCCCAGCGGATCGGGGCGCCCGATGATGGCCAGCGCTGGGAAATAGGTCACGGCGGCCAGCGGCACCAGGAAAGTGAAGAACTTGCGAAACCAGTCGCGGTACATCGTCAGCGGAAACTGGGCCGTCTCCGCGCCGCCGTAGGTCATCGTGTTCATGACCTCAAGCGACTCCACCGTCCAGAAGGCGAGCGTCGCCTGGAGGACAAAGAGCCCCGAGAAGAGACAGGCCCCGCCCAGGATGGCCGTTGTGAGCAAGAGCACGCGTGGCAGCGTCCAGGTTACGTGCAACGTCACGGTCGCCCAGATCAGAACCAGCAGGCCTTGGGAGAAGCGGCCGATGCGCATCAACTGGAATTCGCGTCCGGCGATCTGCAGGGCCGTGCTCCGCGGGCGGAGCAGAATGCGGTCAAAATCGCCGCTGCGCACCATGCCGTCGAAGGTGTCAAAGCCGCGCGCCCCCGCCTCAGCCAGGGCGAACGCCGTGTTCACCAGGCCGTAGAAAAGGGCCACCTCGGCCAACTGCCAGCCTCTCAGGGCGCCAAAGCGATCAAAGAGCACCCAAACGCCCACGAACTCGATGCCCGTAACCAAGAAGGTGCCGAGGGAGAGCATGATAAACGAGGCGCGGTATTGCATCTGACTGCGCAGCGAGACCTCCACATAGCGCCAGAAGAGCTTGAGTCCATCCCACATCTCACCTAGCCCCCCTGCACCACCATGCGCCGCATCCCGCGCCCAAGCAGCCAACGCCCAAACAGGATCAGCGCCGCGCTCCAGCCCAACTGATGCCCCAGCAACCCCAATCCCCGAAGCGGAGTGATGTCTCCCATGTAGATACGAAAAGGCACATCGATCAGCCCGCGGAAGGGCAACAGGTTCAAGATGCGTTGGGCCCAATCTGGGAAGAAGGGCAGTGGGATGATCGAGCCGGAAAGGATCATGGTCACGGTCGCCAGCAGACGGACGATCCCGTCCCCGGTGATGGTCCAGATCAAGGTGACGGCCATCAGCGTGTTAAGGGCGCAACTGAGCGCCAGGGCGCCAGCCATGGACATGACCCAGACGGCGGCGGAGGCCGGCGACGCCGGGAGCTGCATGCCGAAGAAGAGGCCAGCGATGATGAACATGGGGGTGGCTCTCAGCAATACTGGAGCCGTGCGGGTGGCGATGGCGCGGCTGTACCAGAGCCAATAGAGATCGACGGGGCGCACCAGCTCATAGGCCACATTGCCCCCGAGGATCAGCCGACGCAGCTCAGAGTCAATGCCCCAAGGGATGATCAGCAGCATAGCCTGAATCAGCCACAGATAGGTCACCGTCTGGGCGTAGGTCAGCGGTTGGGGCGCCGTCGTCGAGCGATAGAAGGCCTCAAAGATCATCACGCGGATGCCGCCCCAGAAGAGCTGCGTGGTAAAGCCCGCCAGGGCCGCCGCGCGATATTGCAGCAGCATCCGAAAACGCGCCTTGATCATGGCCACATAGGCCCTCATCCACGCATCTCCTCGTAGACCTGTGCGATGATCTCTTCGATGGGGGGGTTCTCGACGTACAGATCGCGGATCGCATAGCGACTCGTGATCCGCCCGATCAGCTCTGCGGCGGGGATGCTTTGGGGGTCGAATTGGAGCGTCACCCGCGCCCCCTCACGGCCGATCACCCGAGCGTCCGCGTCCTCGATCCAGTCGTCCTCGCGAGCCAGATGGATGATGAGCCGACGTTCATTGGTCACCTGAGCCCGCAACTCCGCCAGGGGTCCATCGAACAGGATGAGGCCCTGGCTGATCAGCAGCACCCGCGAGCAGAGCGCCTCGATATCGTCCATGTCATGGGTGGTGAGGATGACGGTGATGCCGCGCTCACGATTGAGCTGCCGCACGAATTCGCGTACGGCCAACTTGGCCACTGCGTCCAGGCCAATGGTGGGTTCGTCCAAAAAGAGGAGCGGCGGGCTGTGCAAGAGCGCCGCGGCCAGGTCACAACGCATGCGCTGGCCCAAACTGAGCTGGCGCACGGGCGTATCCAGAAGCGCGCTCAGGTTCATCATCTGGATGAGCTCGTCCCGGGAGCGATCGTACGCCGCTGGTGAGATGTGATAGATATCGCGCAGCAGCTCGAATGACTCGACCACGGGCAAGTCCCACCAGAGTTGAGTGCGTTGGCCAAAGACGACGCCGATCTGAGCGACATGCTGGATGCGCTCACGCCAGGGCACGCGCCCCAGGATCTCGCAACGCCCCGAGGTGGGCACCAAGATGCCGGCCAACACCTTGACGGTGGTGGATTTGCCCGCGCCATTCGGGCCGATGTAGCCGACCAGTTCGCCTGGCTCGAGCGTGAAGCTGACGCCATCCAGCGCGCGCACCTCGCGATAGCGCCGGGCAACCAAGCTCTTGAGCGCGCCCCACGTACCCGGCTGCCTTTGCGCCACTTGATACACTTTGACCAGGTCTTCCACGATGATCTGGGGCATGCGGCACTCCTTGGGGCAGCTCATCTTCCCCACACGGATCGCAAGGGCGAGATTATAGGACGAATTCACCGCGTGGACAAGCGATGGGATCACCTCGGCAAGATCGTGTTCCACCAGTGTGAGGTCCAGGGGATTCCGCAGAGCCGTACAAACCATGGCTGACACGATGGAAGGACTCTACGGGAATTCGGACTACCGAACCAGCCGCTGCAATTGGCGCTCCCCCTCCAACTTGTGTATCATGCGTGAGTCCCCATGGTTGACAGGGTCCGACCGAGCCGACACAATGGGATTGACGGATGGGGCGCAACGGCTCAGACACACGGTATTCGAGTGAACTGGGCGCATGTCCACCGAGGAGCGCGTGGAGGGGCATCGTGAGCATACAGATCGACCTAACAGGTAAGGTAGCGCTGGTCACTGGTGGGGCGGCCGGCATCGGCAGAGCCACGGCCAAGCTCCTCGCCGGAGCCGGGGCACGCGTCGTCATCGTGGATATCAACCTGGAGGGTGCCCGGCAGGTGGTGCAAGAGCTGGACGACGGCCTGGCCCTGCGTTGCGACCTGGGAGATCCCGATGACATTCTGGCCATGCGCGATCGAGTGCTGGGCGAGATGGGCCATGTGGACATTCTCTTTAACAACGCCGGGATTATCGCCTACCGGCGAGGCATTGGCGCCGTGACGTTGCAGGAGTGGGACCTGGTGCTGGATGTGAATCTGCGCGGCCCCTTCCTGGTCTGCCAGTCCTTCATTGAGACGATGAAAGCTCAGAGCAGCGGGAAAATCATCAATGCCTCGTCCATGGCGGCGCGCGTGGGTGGCATCGAGGCGGGCCTGCATTATGCCAGTTCCAAGGCGGGTTTGGTTGGCCTGACGCGGACCTTGGCCAAGGAGGGCGGCCCGCACGGCATCAACGTCAACGCCATCGCGCCTGGCATCATCGCTACAGAGCCGGTGAAACGGCAAGTCGGCGACCACGAGGAGGCTTACACAGACACAATCCCGCTCAAACGCCTTGGACAACCCGAGGATGTGGCCAACGTGGTGCTGTTTCTCGCGTCGCCACTTTCAGATTATCTGACCGGTCTCGTGATCGACATCAACGGCGGTATGTACATGGGGTGAAAGAGGATGAGTGCAGAGACACATGTGATCGCAGCAGATACCCTGTTCTCTTTTGTGGAAGCGGTATTCGTTGCCAGAGGGGTGCCCCGCGACGATGCTCATATCGTGGCCGAGTGCTTGCTCACGGCGAATCTCTCCGGCGTGGATTCCCACGGGGTCGTGCGGCTGGCGCACTATATTCGGCGGCTGGACAGCGGCACCATCAAGACCCAGCCGCAGTGGCGCTTCGAGCGCAAGGCGCCCTCGATGGGCGTCATGGATGGGGACGCCGGTCTCGGCCACGTGGTGACCTATCATGCCTGCACACGTGCCATGGAGCTGGCCGACGAGAGCGGCACCGGCATCGTAGCCATTCGCAATTCGAGCCACTTTGGGATGACCGGCTACTATGTCAACCGGGTCGTCAACCAGGGCTATGCCGCGATGATGATGACCGATACCGATCCTTTCCTGATCCCCTTTGGGAGCCGCAAGGCCTTTTTCGGCACCAATCCGATCGCCTTTGGCTTTCCGAAGGACGGTATCCCGGTGATTCTGGATATGGCCACGACCTCGATACCCTATGGCAAGATCGCGCTGGCTCAGACAGAGGGCAAGTCCATCCCCGCCGAATGGGGCTATGATGCCGATGGCAATCCCACGACGGACCCCAATGCCGTTGCAGGCTTGCATCCTATCGCTGGCCCGAAAGGGAGCGGCCTGGCCATGGTGATCGGCATTCTATGTAGCGTGCTGTCGGGCGTGCCCTGGGGGCCGCATATCAACAAGATGTACACCGAGATGGATGAGCCGCGCAATCTGGGACATTTTGTTCTGGTGATGGACATCGATCGCATCATGCCCATTGAGGTTTTCAAGGAGCGTCTGGGAGAGATGTGCGCCGAGATGAACACACTGCCGCCAGCCCCAGGCTTCAAGCAGGTGCTCTATCCCGGCCAGATCGAGGGCATGACCCGCGAGCGCCGCGCCAAGGACGGCATACCTATCGACCCGGGTCTCTACGCCGAGCTCTCGGCGTTGGGCCAGCGCTTCGGCGTCCCGTTTCCGGGTTAGCATCCTGCCAGAAAGCAGAGACCATTCCAGCCCTTACGAGGAGGTGGATATGAGAGCGCTGGTCAAATATGAGTCTGGCCACGGGAATGTGGGCATCCGCGATCTGCCGGTGCGCCGACCGGACGCGGACGAGATTCTGATCCAGGTCAAGTATTGCGGCATTTGCGGCACTGATCTGCACATCTATGCCGACGAATTCCCCAACGCCCCTCCCGTCGTGATGGGGCATGAATACTGCGGCACCATCGTCGAGGTGGGGGAGGCTGTCCGAGATCGCTGGAGTGTGGGCGACCAGGTGGTGGGCGAGTTACATACCGGCGCCTGCGGCCAGTGTTTCCTGTGTCGCGCCGGCAAGCCCCACATCTGCGACCATAAGCTGGCCCTTGGGTCCAAGTACCATGGCGCCTTTGCCGAGTACCTAACCCTGCCGGCCTGGTTGGCGCACAAGTTGCCCGCGGATGTGCCCCTCGAGGTAGCCGGCGTGACCGAGCCTTTTGCCATCACGACCCATTGTCTGATCGAACGCGGGCAGTTGGACAAGCTGGCAGCCGCCATCCCAGGATCTCGAACCGTCATGATCAGCGGCTCGGCCACGATGGGCCTCATGTCGACGATCTGGGTCAGCCGGCTGGGTGTCGAGAACATCATCGTCTCGGGCACCAACCTGGACCAGGATCTGCGCTTTCCCCTGGCGCGCGCTATGGGCGCAACGCACGTGGTCAACGTGCAGGCGGATGATCTGGCCGCCACGGTGATGCAAGTCACCGACGGTATCGGCGCCGACGCCTGGATCGAGTGCTCGGGCTCGCCACGCGCCGTCACCAGCGGGCTGGATCTGGTACGCAAGACGGGCAAGGTCGTGATGAT
>JAFGLK010000294.1 GCA_016928125.1 Anaerolineae bacterium | reverse complement strand
TGGCCATCGACCAGGAGGCTCAGAATGCGCGTGCCCACCTCATCGAGGCCGTAATAGTGACCGCTCTCCAGATTCAGCAGCACCGCCTCGCCGTCCAGCTCTCGAAACAGCGTCCCCGGCGAGATCTCTGCTCTCGCATCGGCGCTCAAGGCAGTCATCCTAGGCGCTACCGAGCAGCACACTACACGCGCTGTGTTCGCCTGTTACCAGGCGTCTGGCCTCTGCCAAGGCCCCCCGCGAGTGGTCATACGCCAAACGATGGAGCGGCACGCGCCTGGCAAGCGCCTCGCAGAACCGCAAATGACGCCCCAATAAGTCGGGGCCGAACAGCCGGGCTGCGATCGTATGGCGTACAAAGGCCAGGGTGGCCGCATGCACGCTTTCCGCTCGCTTTTCTGCCGGCCCCTCTCCCCCAAGCTGCAAGAGGTAGCAGGCATCCAGGGGCAAGCTTTCCGGCGCGCCTGGCCCAGGCTGAGCCGTGCGATCCAGCTTCAGCTGTGGAAAGTGGGGCCAGACCCGCGCACCGTCCGCCGCCAGCGAGATCGGCAGAACATCATCGGCCAGAAGCCGATACCCAGAGCACGTATCATCACACAGAGCGGAGGCCAGCGTCGACTTGCCCACCCCCGATTCGGCGAGGAACGCGAGTGCCTCGCCCTCCCTCACGATGGCACTGGCATGCAGGGCCCAAACCCCATGCAGCGCGAACGCCAGGATGAGCCCAGGGCCCAATAGCGCTTGCGCGAGGCCCGCTTCATCTTGCACTGATTCTACAACGAGGCAGGTGACTCCATCCTCAGCGGCAATCGAAAACTCTCCCGCCTCGTCCACGAACAATCGATAAGCCGTCCCATCTTGCCAGCAAACGACATCTCGCCACGCGTTGCCGATCCAGCCCTGGCCGCGATAGACTCTCCGCGACTTGCGCGCGCCTGCCTCCCTTGAACCCGGCCACGCGGGAGGAGCCCGATCGGGCTCCTTCGCTGCAAAGGGGGCGAGCTCGGCGATGGGCTGATCGCTGACCAGAGAGTGGCCCGCCACGCGATAGGAGCAAAGCGCTGACGGGCGAGCCCCTCGCTGGCCGAATCGCACCCAGATCATCCAGGCCAACCCTGGGGGAACTCGGGCTCCTCGACACCGCTATCGCCGATTCCAGGCGATCCCCCCATGGTCAGATCGCGAATGTCCCCCAGCAATTGCAGCCTGGGAGGTGCGTAGGGCTTGAGCACGCGGTCACGAGAGGCCGTTACGCTTGTGGCCTTCCCGGTGGCGAGCTTCTGCTCGACTCTCTGATTCATACATGACTCCTTGCCGGAAGTCTATCTCTCGCGGTATGCTCCGCTCGAGACGTGGCCTCGCTGCCAAAGTTCAAAACTAATACATCGCCAAAGAACGACTTGATCCAAACCATCGGACACTTTTTGAGGCGCAGCATACCCCTTGTTCAGCGTATCCCAGAGCCAATCGGAACGCACGAAATCCGACCAACGGCCCCCAGGCCCCCTGAGGAGGCGCTCCACGGCCTCCCTCTCTCGCTCATAGATCCCACGCACGAACAGCGGCAGCAGCGAAGTCGCCTGTCCGCGCCCTCGCAGCAGCTCGGGCAGAATGCCCCGCATGGCATTGCGCAGAATGTACTTGTACAGCCCACGGTTAAAGAGCTGATGGGCCGGGATCGACAGCATGAATTGGACCAGCCGACGATCTCGGAAAGGGTAGCGCAGTTCGGCGCCTGCGCGATTGACATGGCCAATCTCACCTGCTGCGCTACTCGCTGCGCGCGATCCGAGCATACCGCGAAACTGCTCCGGCCGTCGAGCCCTGAGGCCGCTATCCGATCCCACCCCGATCTGATCGAGCCTGTCTGTGGCGTCAGGGGTCAACCAGCCCGGCCAAGGCTTTGCCCAGGCGTTGTTGCGGTCCATCAATCCCAGGGCGCTGCCCCAAGGCCTCAGTGCATGCCGCAGCGTCGCACTGCGCAGCGTTCCTCGCAACCCCTGATGGCCCGCATAACGAAAGAGCTCTCTGACGGCCTTCGCCCAACGGCCCTCCCCCAAAAGGTCCGCCAGCCAGTGCTCTGCGCCCGAATACATATGGTCGCTGAATCCGCCGCTCAGCAGGACGCGCGTCCCACCCTGCGAGGCCCGAGTGTATACGCGCCGCTTGAGTCCCCGATAGGGATTCCCGTCCGGTCGATCCGCAGCCTGCCAACAGGAGTCTACGTCGCTGAGCGGCCAGGCATCGTCTCCGGGAACGTAGGCGGCCTCAGTGCCATACTGTGCATGGACGGCTTGAATATACTCGCGTTCATCGCACGCGGCAAGCTCGTCGAACACAAACGAGATGGTCCGTAGGCCCCCCCCTGCCTTTTCCGTGATCTGTAGAGCGGCCAGGGCCGCCACAGAGGGCGAATCGAGGCCGCCGCTCATCATCACAGCCACGGGAGTAGATGAGCGGAGCCGGCACCTCACACTGGCTGTCAGCAGCTCCCGAAAGTGTTCGGCATAGCCTTCATCCGAGGGATAGGCCAGGCGCGCCCCCAAGTCCGGCGTCCAGTAGCGCCATGACCGTGCCCCCTCGGCATCGACAAGCAAACAGTGTGCGGGCGAAAGCTCGTTCACCTGAGCATAGAAACTCCCCCCCGCCGCGGGATCACGCACGGCGAAGAAACTGGCCAGAGTCGCCTCGTCCAGAGCCGCTGAGACCTCAGGATGAGCCAGCACGGCGCCCTCTTCGGAGCCCACGATCAGATGGGCTGGCGTCAAATTGTAAAAGAGCGTGCGATCTCCCAGAGCGTCTCGCCCAAGTAACACACAGCGCGAATGCGCATCATAGAGGGCGAGAGCGAAAGGGCCCAGCAAGTGCTCGCACAGCCGCTCGCCCCAGCGCCCGTAGGCACACGCAACAAGCTCCGCATCGGAGAGGGCCTGCCCCTCAGGACGAGCCGGACCCAAGGCGCCAAACAGCTCATCTCGATTATCCAGACGCCCGTCGAAGCAAAGGGTGACGCACCCACCATCAGCCTGCACAGGCTGGCGCTCACCCACCTCCTCGGGTGTGGTCCAAAAGTGCTGATGGCCCAGCCCCACCGGACCAAGCACCATGCTGTCGCAGCCGTCAGGCCCGCGATGAGCCAGACGTTCCAGCATAGCGTCCAACGTCGCGCGTTCAACAGGCGCCCCGTGTCGATTGTAAAGGAGGGCAATGCCGCTCACGACGCTCCCCTCATCAGGGATCGAGAGTCAGGGTCGGATCGCCCAGCAATGTCCAACCGAGGAGCGGCCGCGCCAGCCAGGGCTCGGCGGCCACCATCTCCGCGCGAGCCTGTTGGATGGCCAGCCCGATCGGCTGGTTCGGCTGGGCCAACCTGGGCATCAGTGCCAGGCCCAGAGCGGCCTCGATGTTCGTCTCACCCAACAGCGTCGAGCCCATCACCGCGGCCGCCCCTCCTGCCGTCGATAGGATGAGCTTTTGGCCGAGGGAGTCAGAAGTAGGCTGCACATAGTAGGTGTTCCAGCAGCCAAAGAGGGCCATCAGGGTGGGCCTCTCCAGGTTGGTCAGCAGCGGCACATGCGACAGATGCAAAAGCGACTCAAAGGCTAGCCGATCGAGCGACGAGTGGCCCACATAACTGGTGAGCGTCACGCCATCGTTGATGGCCGCCAGCATGGCTGCCCGGGCATCAGCTACCAGCATTTCATCCAGATAGGCCGTTTGCACCGCCCAACCGACGGGCAACTGGGCGATCATGGCATCGCTTTGGTCCGCATACATCCCTTGTACTTCGTTCTCATTGGCGTTGTCTGCGGTGAAAAAGCCGCTCTGTAGGTAGGTCTTGACGTCATAGCTCAATGTCTTGGCGATCACTACATCCAGGTCGGCCGCGGTGCGCACGGGCAGGCGGCCGATGGGCAGGTCGGGCACCTCGTCGCCGTCGATGTCAGCCAAGAGCGGATCGGCGGGGGTGAAGCGCACCTGCGCACTCGTCTGCACATAGAAGGTGGGAATGAAGCTGATCGACCGGGGCTGCATATAGCCGCGGTAATCGTAGGTATCGGCCCCCACCAGAAGAACATACTCGGTGGCCATGTGGCTGGCGGCGTAGGCGATATAGCTCCGGATCGCCTGCGGATCGAAAATGCCGTAACCAAAGGCCGGATAGACCGCCTCCACATCGACGATGCGCACATCCCAGCCTTGAGAGCGGCGCGCCGCCGCCAGGGGCTCGAGCCCGGCGACGAAATCAGGATGGGAAATCACCAGGTACTGGGCTGTGCCCGCGGTGATGTCGGCGGTCGGCGCCGGCCGCATGTCGGGGGTCATGATGGCCTCGGCGCTGGCTACCGCATAGGTAGCCTCGACCGCATCGCCGGCGAAGGTCACACTGTGCGCCCCAGGGGCGCCCGCTACCTGGAGCCCGCTCAGGCGGGTCACCGCCTCGCCCTGCAGACGATAGACCACCACCTCGGACGAGGGCAGTCCCTCAACCTGAAAGGCCGCCCCGGTGGCGGTGAAGGTGAGGCCGCCGTCCCGGGCCGCAAAGGCCCGCGGATAGGTAACCGCATAGCTGTTGAGATAGATCAGCTCGGCCGCGACGCCAGTGTCGGCCGGCAGGTTGATCACCAAGGTGTTGGCGCCTTCGTGCAGCAGGCCGGCGGGCAACGTGACCTGGATGATGCGCCGCTCGATGCCGTCGAACCACTCCTCGGCCACCACCTGCCCATTGAAGGTCAGCTTCACATGATGGTCGGGATTCACGGTGGGCCAAGCAGTGACGCCCCATAGGTCCACCATGAGGGTGGCGGGCGCTGCGTCCGCCAGATAGTGATCCACGTTCAGCGTGCGCTCTTCATTCAAGGGGGTGGTTGCCACCTGGAGCTTCGCGTCGAACCAGGGATCGTCGCCTGGGGCCGTGTAAAAGTAGGCGTTGTTGCGATCGACCAGCTCGGTCTCGCCATAGAAGGGCGCCGCGGCGCCGGCCGGCGGCGTGGCGTCGGTCGCCACGCGTTCGGCCAGGCCCTCATCCGCAAGCAAGGTGTACACGTTCGTATCGGTGTATAACGTGTCCAGCGCCTCACCGTAGAGCTCGATGTAGCCACCCGGTCCGAACGTCCCACCCGCGGCATGCACGTAGATCGGCACGCTCTCACCACGGTTGGTTAGGGCGATTTGGTCAGCCTGGACACCGGCGTAGGACAAGCCCTGGCTGTTCAGTTGTTCATAGGTCACTCGATACAGACCGGTGCGGTTGACCGAAAGGCTAACCGGGGGAGGCGTTTCTCCCCAGCCGCGACCGACCAGCGGCAACATCACCGTGTGACCGTCCATGGGCACAAGAGGCCGATAGCTCGACTCCGCTGGGGGCATGGCCTCCACAGGCCTGGGCTGAACCGTCTGCTCATCACGGCGCTGCTCGACCTTGCGCTCATGCTCAGCCAGCACGGCCTCCCAATCCACCGTCTCCGCGTCGGCGCGCAGCCCATAGACCTCGCCCAGCTTGAACGGACCATGCAGCTCGACCTGGCCGCGCACGTCCACATCCTCGAGCCAGAAGAGCTCGTCCCTCAGGCCCATGGCCTCGTAGGCATAGTCCAGGCGCTCCAACGAGTCGACTGCCCACGACAACACCAGTTCAGCATTGATGCGCTGCCGCCCGTGCGCGGTCTCCACGTAAAGCCAGAAGCCCAGGTTGCCCACCTCGGTAGTAGTGGACCACTCCAAGCGGGTCAGCGCACCCTCGCGGGTCGCACGGAAGTAGGCCAAGCTCACCGACGAGGTGGTCACCTCGTGGCCCTCTATCGGCTGGTTGCGGTCATATACCGTAGAGGGATCCAGAATGCTGCCCACTGTCGAGACGCTGTCCGCCTGAGCCCGGGAAGCGGGATGCACAAGCGGGCTTGCCGCCAGCAGGATGGCTGCCAGAAGGATGGCTGCCAGAAGGATAGAGACCAGCATGCCACGCTGCGCGATCAGACCAGAGCCACGAGTGCTTCTGGAGCGATGTGCGGGCTCACGCTGAGCCGCTCTCCTCAACATAGATAAGCCTCCTGAGCATCGATCCTGGGCCTATACATCCGGGCTCGCCTTCACGGATAGTTGCTAAGGCTGGAGAAGATGATAAACACAGGGGGATCAAAAGAACGCGCGCTCCATACTCCCCCCCAAGGCCACGCATCTCAAAGACTCGCTGCTTGATTTGCGCCCTTCCGCCCACTCTTGGACGAATAGCTCATCTATATTATACCATATGTAAGCCACCTGAACAATGACAGTTTCGTCATAATGGGGGCGTCTTTTGGGCTTGCCGGCCATGTTTTGAGGTTTTTGAGGCCGACCAGAGCTCTTTGCCTCCATTTTAGCATACCCGTCACTTGAAGCCCTCCGCGACGCGCCCAGCGGCGATTGACCAGCCCGCGCAAATAGGTATCATCCTCTTGATCCTATTCCATACTGATCGGAGGATCCCATGAAGTTACTGAGTACGCACCCCATCCCCGAGGAGCACGTCACACGTCTCCGCCAGGCCGCGCCCGACCTCGTCATCGTGGAGGTGCCGCCCTCCGAGGAGGAGCGCTTCCTGGCCGAGGCCGCCGGTGCCGACGTGATCTATGGCAGCTATGGCGGGGGCAGCGGCGATCGTTTCCAGCGCGTGGTACGGGCGGCCCGTAAGGCGCGCTGGGTGCATACGACCAGCGCGGGCGTGGACGAGATCCTCTGCCCCGAGCTGTTCGAAGCCAAGTTCATTCTGACCTGCGCCAAGGGCGAGGCCGTGGCCAGCCTGCTGGCCGAGCATGCCATGGCGCTCACACTGGCGCTGAGCCGCGGCCTGGTGGCGGCGGCGCGACTGAGCGAATGGCGTCGGTCGGGCTTTCCTTTCAGGCCTTTTGAGCTGCGCGGCCTGACCATGGGCATCATCGGGTTCGGCGCGGTGGGCCAGGCGCTGGCCGAGCGGGCGCTGGCCTTTGGCATGCACATCCTGGGCGTCAAGGCGCACCCGACCCCGCCGCCTCCTGGGGTGGAGGCCGTGTGGGGCCGCGAGGGCCTGCCCGAGTTGCTGGCCCGCTCCGATGTGGTGGTGCTGATCCTGCCCAACACCCCCGCCACCGAGAACACCTTCGGCGAGGCCGAACTGCGCCAGATGAAATCCACGGCTCTGTTGGTTAACGTGGGGCGCGGCCAAGTCATGAACGGCCCGGCCATCGAGCGCGCCATGACCGAAGGCTGGATCGCCGGCGCCGGCCTGGACGTGATGCCCGAGGAGCCCTGGCCCTCAGCGAGCCCCCTCTGGCAGATGGACAATGTGCTAATCACGCCCCACATCGCCGGCAACGGGACCCAGCGTGGGACCCGAGATCTGCAAGCGTTCGTCGAGAACTTTGAACGCTTTGTGCGGGGCGAGACGCTCGTGAGCGTGGTGGACCTCCAGGCGCGCTACTGAGCGCGCCAGCGGCAACTCGCGACAGACCGCGCGCTTTGGGCCGACGCAAACAGAGATACACAACAGGCAGAGGAGGGACGATGCCCAGCATCACAGGTGTCGAGTTTCGTCAGTTCTCGGCTGCACACCATAACGCGTCGCGTAACTGGCTGGTGATCAAGCTGAATACCGATGACCCCGAGTTGTTCGGGCTGGGCGACGCCAGCCCCATGAGCCACGACGAGCAGGTTGTGGGGCTGGTGCAGGAGTTTGTCGAGCGCTATCTTGTGGGCCGCGATCCGCTGGACTCGGAGGTGCTCTGGACGGCCATGTATCACGATCCGCATGGCCGCGGGGGCCGGCTCGCCACCACGGCGCTCTCTGGCCTGGACATGGCCCTGTGGGACATCAAGGGCAAGCGGGC
>JAFGLK010000293.1 GCA_016928125.1 Anaerolineae bacterium | reverse complement strand
TCCCCTCGGTGACGTTTCCGTTTGCACACATCTTGCCCCCACGTGATATTCTGGGCCGAATGAACACACGAGTTGGACATCTTGCGGCGATTTCGGCTATGATATATAAGCAATCTGGTGGGCAGGCTCAGCGGGGCATCTGCCGCGGGTGGCGATGTATTCGGAGTGGGAGGCCTGCCGTGTCGATTGCATATGGGAGCGAGAGGGAAAAGTGGATGGAGATCAACGGATATAACTTGCGTACGCTCTCTAGTTTTGTCGACATGGCGCTGCGAAGGTTTGAGAGGAACGACCGTCAACAGACCATCGCCAGACCAGTTGAGCGCCACGATACCGTTTCGGAAGTCGCCTCGGAGCTTTTGAGCAACGCAGATTGGGATCGTGCCGCGACCATATTCGATGCCGGTGAGAGCGTGAAGGCTATCGTCACTGGGTGGAATCGTGGTGGGCTGTTGGTGCGCTGGCAAGGTCTACAGGGTTTCGTACCCGTTTCCCAGCTTCGGGAGATCCCCGTGTTCGAAGACGATTCGGCGCGTGATGAGCAGCTCGCGCGCTGGGTTGGCGAGGAGTTGGAGCTCCGCGTCATAGAGCTCGACCAAGGGCGCAATCGACTCGTCTTCTCCGAGCGGGCCACGATCTGGGCCCCTGAGGAAGGCGATCGCGTGTTAGAGGACATCGAAGCTGGCCAGGTTCGCCAAGGATACATCAGCAACCTGTGCGATTTCGGCGCCTTTGTCGATCTGGGAGGCGTGGATGGCCTCATCCATATCTCGGAGCTGAGTTGGGGGCGGGTGACCCACCCGCGCGAGTTGCTGACGCTGGGCCAGCCAGTGGATGTGCATGTGCTGAGCGTGGATAAGGAAAAGCGGCGTGTTGGCCTAAGCCTGAAACGTCTGCAGCCCAATCCCTGGACTGTGGTTGAGAGAGAGCACTATGTCGGCCAGGTGATCCCGGCCGTCATCACCAATCTGGTCGACTTTGGGGCCTTTGCCCAGATCCAAGAGGGCCTCGAAGGTCTTGTGCATATCTCTGAGCTCTCTGAGGAACAGATTGGCCACCCCAGCGATGTCGTCAGCGTAGGCGCCCAGGTCATGGTGCGCATTCTGAGGATCGATAGCGCCAATCATCGCCTGGGACTCAGTATGCGCCAGGCAGGCGAGGCGCAGACCGACCAAGGACCCAGCCAGGGAGACCAGCAGGCGGGGCGCGCGTTCCTGTACTGAGACACAGCCGTTGTCGAAAGCCGTCGGGTGCTAGCTCCGCGCGTCCAATGTGCCGTGGTGAGTGCCTCTAGCTTGATCCGTAAAGTAGGATATGGCCCGTCGATCGAGCGCCAGCCGAAGCAAATCGAAAAGCTCCAGAACAGCCCGGGCTGGCGCCGAGCAATCTGAGCATTTGGCTCTGAACTGGGAGGTTTGGGGCCTGGTTCTGATGGCTCTCGGTCTAGTTACTTTCATATCGCTCGCCTCACGTAGCCAGGGCAGGCTCACCGCCGCCTGGGCCCTCTTCCTCCGGCGTATCTTTGGCTTGGGCGCCTTTCCAGTAGCGCTGCTCATCATTGGGGTGGGCACGGTCCTGTTGCTCCGGCAAGCCCTTCAGACGCTCCATCTTCCCGGCTGGCAGACCCTGGTAGGATGGGAATTGCTCTTTTTCGCCGGCCTCGGCCTCATACACATCACGGCCTCGGGATCCTACTGGGAGCTCGCCCGCGAGGGCAAGCGTGGCGGCTATGTCGGTTGGGCTCTGGCCCATACATTTGTATCCTTACTGGGCAAGCCCCTGGGCGTGCTCTTGTTGATCGGGATCATGCTGGGTGGGGGCTATCTCGGCTTGGGTGTGCCCTGGCCGTTGATCGTCTGGCGGGGGCGATGGCTCTGGGCCCAACTCGGTATGCGTCTGCGCAGGCTAATCGCGATGAGGCCGGAACGAATCGCGCATAGGACCTCCACCCCGGCTCAGGCCCCGAGCACCACACCAGCGCGAACCGGCGCGCCGCGCAGCAAGGTCGCACCGTCCCCCCCTCCACACACAGTGAAGCCTAGATCGCGCTCCCGCGCGCCCAAGCCTAGCGCGGCGCGTGCGACGGCCACGCGCGCGTATCGCACGGCGCCGGGCCTGCCTTCTCTCGATCTCCTCACCCCCGATCAGGCGGGGAGCGAAGACGACGCCGATGCACGGCACAGGGCCCAGATCATTGAGGAAACGCTGGATGCCTTTGGCATTCCAGCTGAGGTGGTGGAATGGCATCGAGGGCCAGTGGTCACCCAGTTCGGCGTCGAGCCCGGGTTCATCGAGCGGCAAGATCGCGAGGGCAACACGCGTCGCTTCAAGATTCGGGTGAGCAAGATCCTTTCCCTATCGAACGACCTGGCCCTGGCTCTGGCTGCGGCGCCGATTCGCATTGAGGCGCCCGTGCCGGGCCGAGCCGTCGTGGGCATCGAAGTCCCGAACAGCGAAAAGACGCTTGTGGGCCTGCACGGCGTGCTGGCGTCGCCCGATTTCCAAAAGCTGCGGAGCCGACTCAAGTTCGCCTTGGGCCGGGATGTCTCTGGTGGGCCGGTTGTAACCGATCTCGACAAGATGCCCCATCTGCTCATCGCTGGCGCGACCGGCTCGGGCAAGAGCGTTTGCCTCAATGCCATCATCGTCTCATTGCTCATGACCAACACCCCTGATCAGCTCAAGCTTCTGCTGATCGATCCCAAGCGTGTTGAATTAACCAAATACAACGGGACGCCACATCTCGTTGCGCCAGTGGTGGTAGACGCGGAAAAGGTGATCCTATCTCTTCGCTGGGTCATGCAGGAGATGGACCGTCGCTATGGGACCTTTGCGGAGCATGGCGCGAGGAACTTGGCGGCGTACAACCGATTGGCCAAGCGCAAGGGGCTTGAGCCGTTGCCCCTGATCGTCGTGATCGTGGACGAGCTCGCTGATCTCATGCTCACGTCGGGCGAGGATGTCGAACGCACCGTCTGCCGCCTAGCCCAGATGGCCCGAGCAACGGGAATCCATCTGGTCATCTCGACTCAGCGGCCCTCGGTAGACGTGGTCACAGGCCTCATCAAGGCCAACTTCCCCGCACGCATCAGCTTTGCGGTGACCTCGCAGGTCGACTCGCGAGTCATTCTGGATGCGCCTGGTGCGGAGAACCTATTGGGGCGGGGCGATATGCTGTTCATGACGCCCGCCTCGGCCAAACTACAGCGCATCCAGGGCTGCTTTGTGTCTGACAGCGAAATTGACGCTGTGGTCGCCTTTTGGCGCAATCAGGCGCCAGCCGATTGGGAGTCTATCGCCGAAGCTCCGCCCTGGGAGGATATGTCGCTCGCCCAAGATGACACGGATGACGGCATGCTCCAGAAAGCGATCGATCTCGTACGCCAGCATGAACACGCCTCGGCCTCATTCCTGCAACGCCATCTGCACATTGGCTATCCTCGCGCGGGGCGGCTTATCGATCAGTTGGAGGAGATGGGGATCGTGGGGCCGCCCGAGACCGGGGGACGATCGCGCGAGGTGCTTGATCTTGGCCCGGACGCTGATCAAGAAGCAAAGAAATCGGCCGGTGGCGACTAGAGACGCACTTTCCGACATGAGGCGCCTTAGGCTGGCCTATCAGCCTCCGGAGATCCAGGCGGCCAGCAACTGAAGAGGCCGAGGATAAACACCCAGCAGCAGGAGCACAAACGCCGCCAGGATGAGGCCACCCAGAAGGGAGGGCGGCGTCTCCACATAGGCTCGTCTGCTCCCCCGCCTGAGGATCGCCAGAAGGCTCGGCAGGTAGAACAAGGCGCACACAACCGATGCGCCCAGGCCGCTCCAAGCGATCCAGGGCGCCAATTGGTCGCGCGCTGCCCAGATGGACAAGATGCGCCCCACAAAGCCGAGCGTCATGGGAAAGGCAGCCAGACTCAGCAGGGCAATCAGGAAGGGCAGGCCGAGCCAGGGCGAGTGCCGCGCGAGTCCAACCAGAGGGCTGCTCATGTCGCTCTCTCTGGCGGCTGAAATCCTCTGGACTCCTGCTGAAACCACCGCTTGACCCAACAGAAAAGCGCTGCTGACAAAGATCACGATCTCGTGTCCTTGCGGGCCCAAGCCGAGCGCCACGGCCCAGAGCAGGAAGCCGCGCTGTGAGACCACCAAGCGTCCCAGATAGGCCTCGCGCTCGGCCGTGTGTAGGGCCGTTGCGAGGGCCCAGATCAGTGCCAACGCCCCAAGACCGTGCAGCAACCATGACCATTCCCAGGCCATCGCAGCGCTTCCTCCTAGGCTCACGCGCATGAGCAAGCCCGCGCCAAGCAAGGGTGACACGCTATCCGCTGCGGCGTTCTGAGGGCCATAGGGCGGCAACAAGCCCGTTCCGGCGCCGATGCCATACACTGACAGCCCCAAGCCCAGATAAAGCAAGGCCGGGCGTGGGCCGCCGTGCAACCAAAGCAGACGATTGAGCGTCGCGAGGTTCAGCGTGCCGCTGCTGACATAGAGCAACGCTAGCCCAAAGAGCAGGATCATGATCGCGGGCCGGCGCACCACCCAATCATCGAGCGCCTGTGAGAGTAGAGATCCCGACAGAGTGGGCAACACATAGAGGCCCAGTCCCACCCACAGAGTCACCAGATCCAGGGTCGAGAGGGCCAGCAATCCGCCCCACAGCGAGAGGAGCTCGAGCGCGCTTGCGGTTCGCGATGCCGGCGGCTGGGGTCTGAGCAACCAGGCGATGATCGCAGCGCCCAGGTAGAATGCGCGTGACACATAGCCGATGCTGTCCAGAGCCCAGGTGTCGCCACCGTCAACGCCCAGCCTGCTGGGATTGATGGCCGCAGCCAAGGACAGAGCCAGGCTTCCCAGGGCGATGTAGGCAGCCGACCCCTTGGGCGCACGCGGCCAGCCCAATTGCCAGACCGCCAGGAACAACGCCGCTACGGGCAAAGGCAGCAGCGCAAGCCACACGCTACTCCCCGTGAGGACGTCAGCCATAGGCTAGGGTTCCTCTCGTGGGTCTGTGCCCGACGACGTGCCCTCTTCAGAGCGGTTGGCTTCGGAGCCACTAGGATGCATGGGCAGGCCGATCAGCGGCAGAAGGCCTACTCCCAAAAGCGCCACGACATAGCCGTCTGTCTGGCCGAGCTGTCTCGTCGCTGCGACCATCAGGAGGAGCCCCGCCTGCAGCATCAGTCCCATGCCGATGGCGCGGCGATGCGCAAACCGGCGAGAGCCCGCTGCAAGCAGTCCCAGCGCAAAGAGCGTGGCGCTGATCAGCCCACACAACTGCAGTGGCATCAGCGCTCTCTCCTCGCCGCAAGGCCGGCCATCGAGGCGGCTAATAAGGTCAGCGAGAGGCCTATCAGGGCTGGCGCGTAGCGACCGTGGATAGCTGTAGAGAGCAGCTCCGCGGAGACTGGCTCGGGGATCGCCTCGCCAGGGCGGAGGAGCGGCGCGAAGGTCTCTCCCGGGATATGTTCCACAACCAATCCTCCCAATAGGCCCGCCCAAAGGAGAAGCGCACCGAGTAGGGGCCATAGACGCCCCCACCACGCGTGGCGCGATGAGGTGGTCAGCTCGTCCCCACCCCGGACATCTGCGGCGAGGTACATCAACAGCATGCCGGTGCCCATCAACGCCCAGATCAGGGCCAGAAACTCGGCTGAGAGGGTCAGAAGCACGCCCGCCAAGCTGAGCGTGCAGAGCGCCAAGGCTATCCCGGCCTGGGTGCGGCGCCGACTCGCCACGCTGACTACAGCTAGGGCCACCACGATTGCGCTCAGGGCGATGTGTGCTGGAGACATCATTGGCCTCTGAGCATGATGATGGCTGTGAGCAAGAGATTGCCCAGCGACAACAGCGTCATCTTGACCCATAGTGCGCGCAACTGGTGCGCTTGCAACCTCAAGAGCCAACCGCCTCTTAGCCAAACGAGCCCCAGAGCTGCGAGCAGCATTTTGGCGATGAACCAATGTATGCCCTGACGCCATGGCCCCCACCAGCCCCCAGCGAAGATTGCCGTGACCAAAGCGCTGCCCATCAGCAGGTGCAGGTACTCTCCCAGATGGTAGAGGGCCCACGTGCTTCCAGCATGTTGCAGGGTAAAGTCCGCCAACTGCGGCTTGGGGGTAGCCTGCACGGCGATGGGCATGCGCCGGCCGCTCGCGACGAAGGAGAGGGCAAACGTCAGCAAGCCCAGCGGCTGATAGACGAGGTAGGGCAGCGAGCGAATCTGCGCCTCGACCATGTGGCGCAGATCGAGCGAGGCCGACAGCAGCACGACGCCGGCCAGAGATAGCAAGGTAGGCAGCCAGAAGAGCAATCCCCAGCTCACGATGGCGCGACTCTGCTCCGAGAGTTCGGTCTGTCTGGCCGCCCAGCCAAAGAGGGCCGTGCCCGAAAGGGAGCCCAAGCTCACCAAGAGCGGGAACAGCAGAGGGCGATCAGAGAGGTTCGGCAGGACCGTCAGGATCGAAGCGCTAACGTCGTTCGGAACGGAAGGCACGCTCAGTAGCCCGCTCAGCGCCAGGCCGCAGGTGAGGAGCGGGGCCACGCGAAGCAACGTTCTGCGGCCATGACTTGGCAGACTGGGTCTTTTCGTCAGTGCGCGCCAGGCGTCCACCAGAGGCCAGGCGAGGCCCCATTCTGGGGCTCCTCGCAGCCGTAATCTACCGATCACAAGCCGTTCAAAGCGGAGCAGGTAGGCATATAGCACCCACAAGCCGATGGCGACCGATAGGATTAGCGCGCCCTGTTTCGCGGCGATCATCATATAGCCGTCCAGAACGAACCAGCACCCACGCAGATCAGGAGTCGTCATCAGCCGGCACACGGTCTGCCGCCAGTACCAACACCATGATTCCCAGGATGACCAGATTGGCCAGTGCGATCAGGGCGCCTGTCCAGAGAAGCTGATGGCCAGCCAAGGCCCAGGCGAACAGATAGAGGGCAACCGGCAGAGCACAGAATATTTGAGCCAGGGAGGTCTGCTGCGCGCCAGAGTCGGGGTCCCGAGCCCGCCGCGGCGTTTCCTCAGAAGACACATCACTACGAAGAAGATCAGAGCCCATTTGGGCGCTCCGTTTCTTTGATCGGTCTGCCCGCGGCTGGCACCAGCTGTTTGGACCCAGCTACAGGCAAGTGGGGAGATCATAGGCAGGGGATCGTACGCTGTCAACTTGGCCTTGGTCAAGACGATCTAAGCAGTTCGCTATTTGGCTCTGTCTCTGGCGTGGCCGGTCGCCGATCAAGCTGGGCCCAAAAAGAAGGGGGGCGCGATCCGCGCATCGCGCCCCACAGGTGCCTTCCTCGTAGGTCAGTTCTTGGTCTGGGCTAGACCCGCCAGGTCGGGGAGGAGCGAGGTGATGTCAAAGCTCTCCCACTCGCCGTCGTCGTCGCCGACGTTAAAGATGGCGAAGCCCAGGACATAGGGGTCACAGCGAAGTCGATCATCGTACCATGAGAGCTGCTCGAGGTAACTCTCCTGGCGCTCGACGATGATGGCTTCGGGCAATCTCTCGTCTACAGCAAAGTCGCGCCAGCCAAGAAGACTCGCGCTGCCCAGCCGCAGCACGCCCCCATCAATCCCGGCTTCGGTGACTACCAACGGTATGACCAGGTCGTGGGGCCGCAGCAGATGTTCGTACCAGTAGCGATAGCGGAGCGTTAGGGCACCAAACCCTTCGCCGCCTTGAAAACCGGGGATGGCAGCCCCCACGCCATCCAGCAAGGTGGGCGCCGAGTACTCGTGTACAGCAAGGATAGCCCCATAGTCTTTGGCCACCGCCACGGCTGGCAAGAAGGCCTTGAACTCCTCAGCCTCTGGCGTGCCCACGGAAAAGTTGCCGGTGGCTACCTTAAAGCCATGCTCTGCCATAGCGATGATACGCTCAGACTCAAATGAGGCATACCACTCCATCTGCCAGAGCTCATCGATCCCAGGTTCATTCCATCCTAGCCAATAGTCCACTCCTGTGTTGGCCGCGTAGGTCGAGAGGTTGGCCTGTACAAAATCGCGCGCTCTCTCCTGTGGATCACCTTCGAAAGACTGATCTCCCTCGATGAGCCGCCCCAGTGTGACCGTAGCGGGCGAGGCCTTTTTCACCTCTGTCAGCCACCCGAGATCGCCCACCGCTACGACGACCGCGGGCTGCGCAGCCTTGACGAACTCCATAATCGTCGCAGAGCTATTGCGGGTGACGTGGACACCGATCTTGCTGGGACCGCTCGGCTCTGGCTGAGTCAGCGGCTTCTGGTCCAGATAGCTGATCATTTCCTCAGTGAGCCCTACATCCCAAATGGTTGAGGAGCCCGGAGCGCTGCAGTCCATGAGCACAATGCCTAGTCCGTCCCTGAGGGAGATCTCGATCTGATGGCAACTGTCGGCATCTGGCTCCAGCAAGGGGATCGCCTTCGCCACAGCGTTGCCCGGCTGGAGCGGCTCGGGGAACCAATCATAGATCTCTTCCTCACGATCGACATCGGCGGGGATGTAGCGGTCAATCACGCGTAGCGCTGGCATCTGCCAATCTGACAGGTTGGTGATCGTGAGAATGTACACCTGTGGCCCGCCAGACCACGATGTAGCCTGGACGAGCATGCGCGGATACATCTCGCGCTCAGGCAACTCAGCGGTAGCGACCACCTCGATGGATGGAAGGTCTGCCTCATCTTCAGCATGCACAATCACGCTGCCGAGGAGCAGCAGCGTGGCCATGGTGAGCATCGCGGCGATCAATCGTCTCAGCATAGACTCCACGTCCAAGGAGTTGCTATGAGACCAAACGAAGAGGGTCGCTTTTGGGTCACACGCCAAGCAACACACCAGCGCATCAGAGGACACGCTGGCCATCAACTGCCTCTATTATAGCGGACTCTTGATCCAATAGCAAGCACCTGGTTCATTGTTCATTGTATGAGCAACCTTTTTGTGCTCTTGTCCGAACCTCATTATAATCACACTCTATGGCGAGTGGCAGGCTCCGTTCAGTCATTCAGGGAAGCAAAGAAAGGAAAGCAGCATGAGCGCAAGGATCGAGATCCGCTACTGCACCTCTTGAGGCTATCTGCCTCGGGCCGCCAGTCTGGCGACCAAGATACTGGATAGGTTCAAGACGGGTGTTGGAGAAGTGGCGTTGATCCCCTCCAGCGGGGGGGCTTTTGAGATCACCGCCGACGGCGAGGGGGTCTACTCCAAACTCGCCACAGGGCGTTTCCCCAGCGAAGGCAGTGTGCTCAGCGATCTGAACGCCAAGCTCTAGGGTCCAACCGATTGCAGTGACAGAGACGACATCTCGGCGCAAGGTGTCGTCTTTTTTCTTTTCCTCATGATGTAGCCTTGATTGGCCCGTGCCCGCTTCTATGGTAGACTCTCGTTCGCTTGCTGATCATCACCGGGAAAAGAGGCATCGGTCACGATGGGGGCCGATGGAGGAGGTCAGGCACGCATGTCAGAGCCGAGAGAGATCCCCTATCTGCTCATAGGTCTGGGAAACATCGGTCATAACCTGCTGGATGTATACACACATCGCGAGGCACAGATAGCCCGCGACTATGGCCTGCGCTTTGTGTTGGTGGGGGCGGCCGATTCACAGGGTGCCGCCATCGACGCCAACGGACTGGATCCCGTGCGGGTGCGCGCGCTCAAGCTCGCCGGCCAGAGCGTGAGCCGCTACCCGATGCTGGGGCGGCCGGGCATGACCGGCCTGGAGATGATCCTCTCGACCAAAGCTGAGCTCTTTGTGGATGCGTCGCCCACCAATCTCCAGGATGGCGAGCCCGGCCTGAGTTGCGTGCGTACAGCCTTAGGCTCTGGTCTGCACGTGGTGATGGCCAACAAAGGCCCGCTGGTGCTGGCCTTTGATGCCCTGAGTGATCTAGCCCGGCGAACTGGGACCTGCTTGCTCTACAGCGGCACCGTGGCTGGCGGCTTGCCCACGGTGAACATCGGGGTGCGCGACCTGGCTGGCAGTGGGGTCGAGCGTATCGAGGGTATCTTTAACGGTACCACCAACTATATCCTCACGCGCATGGAGGAGGAGCAGATCAGCTATCAGGAGGCGCTCAAGGGAGCCCAGGAGGCCGGTATCGCCGAGCCCGACCCCAGCTTGGACGTGGACGGCTGGGATGCCGCCAACAAGCTGGTCATCATCGCCAACAGCGTGTTGCGGCGCCCCACCACGTTGGAGCATGTGCGTGTGGAGGGCATTCGCCGCACCACTCTCGAGGACCTGCAGAGCGCCAGGGCCCGAGGCCAGGTGCTCAAACTGCTGGCTTTGGCCGAGAGGGAAGGCGACGACTTTAGCTTGAGCGTGCAGGTGACTGCCCTTGATCAGAGCCATCCGCTGGCGCGCATCGGGCGATGGGACATGGGTGTGGTGTATCACACCGATTTCATGGGGATCATCAGCGCAGTCATCGAGGAAAAGGGCCCTGTACCGACCTCGGCTGCGGTCTTGCGGGACATGATCAACATCTACGCCGCTCAGTAGTCAGCGGCAAGCTGGCGCGCGAAGACGCGATCATTCGTGCGCATCAAAGAGCCGGATGGCGATCTCTGTGATGGCGCTCACCATCACCCCCCACGAAGCCATGAGCAGAACGATCAGCCCAACATAGAGGATTGGGCTTTGCTGAGAGACCTCTACATACATGCGAAGCAGCGAAACGTACATCGCTCTCACCTTCCCCGCGAGTCGGCCGCTTGGCTTCCATTATAGATAGCTGCCCCGCAGGGCACAATTCGGCGGACGTCTTGGATGACACATAGGATCACATGGCCAGCATGCCAGACCGCCACATGACCCCCTTGGAAAGCATGACTGCCGCGCTGCTCGCCTGGTACGCTGGGCACAAGCGCGATCTTCCCTGGCGTCGCACCACGAATCCTTATCACATCTGGGTCTCGGAGGTCATGCTCCAGCAGACTCGGGTTGAGACGGTCATCCCATACTATTCGCGCTTTCTCGAGCGGTTCCCTACGATCCGCGCGCTAGCCGACGCATCCCTCGACAGTGTGCTGGTTCTGTGGGAGGGGCTCGGCTACTATGGACGTGCGCGGCATCTGCACGCAGCGGCGCAGCGAGTGTGCACGCTTCATGGGGGTGTGTTGCCGAGCGATCAAGAGGCCTTGCTGGCACTGCCGGGCATCGGCGCGTATACGGCTGGCGCCATCCTCAGCATCGCTTTCGGTCAGCGGACGGTGGCCGTCGACGGCAATGTGGTGCGGGTGATCTGTCGCCTGTTCGACTATGCGCAGGATCCCTCCCGAGTCGCGGGCAAGCGAGCGATTCGCGAGATGGCCGAGAAGCTGCTTGGAAGCGCTCAACCGGGCGAGTTCAATCAGGCCCTCATGGAGTTGGGGGCCACTCTGTGCGTCTCGCGAGCGCCGCTATGTGACGCATGCCCGCTGGCGCCCCAGTGTCTCGCCAGATGCAATCAGACCCAGTATCTCCGACCGATCCCCAAGGCCCGGGCACCGGTGCCCGAGAAAGCGTTGGCTGCCGCGCTGATCGTGGCGAGAGAGCGCATTCTGATCGTGCATCGCCGACCCCAAGGCCTGTTGGGCGGCCTCTGGGATCTGCCTATGGCTGAGGTCGAGCCACCTGGCTCGGAGGGCGCAGCGCTGGCCCAGAAGTTGAGACAGCAACTTGGGATCTCGACGAGCGTCGGCGAGCGCCTGGCCACGATCAGGCACGCCTACACCCATTTCAAGATTGTCGTAGCGGTGTATCGATGCACGTCGCAAGGAGAGCCGAGGCCACAAGGCGAATGGGATCGCTTCCACTGGCTGGCCGCTGACGAACGCGAGGCGTTCGGGCTCACGGGTGTGACGGTCAAGATCCTCGCCAAGGTGCCCTGGCCCGGATCAGGCCTGCTCCTCTAGGTTGCGCCCGGGGATGCCGGGCTCGGTCATCGTAAGCGGATCCAGCACCCGATCCAGCTGTTCGCGCGAGAGGTAGCCCTTCTCGATCACCACCTGCCGCAGCGACACGCCGCGAGCCAAGGCCTCCTTGGCCACTTCTGCGGCGGCCAGATACCCGATGTAGGGATTGAGCGCGGTGGCCAGGCCCATGCTGCGCTCCGCGAGCTCACGACAGCGCTCGACGTTGGCCTCGATGCCCCTCACACAGCGCTCGGTGAAAGCCTGGATGCCATGGGTCAGGATCTCGAGCGACTGCAGTAGATTATAGGCCATGATCGGCATCATCACATTGAGTTCGAGCTGCCCGGCCTGGGCGCAGGTCATCACCGTCAGATCGTTGCCCATCACATGGTAGCAGACCATGTTGAGCATCTCGGCCATGACGGGGTTGACCTTGCCCGGCATGATGGACGAACCGGGTTGCACGGCTGGCAGACGGATCTCTCCTAACCCGGTGGTGGGTCCAGAGCTGAGCAGGCGCACATCGTTGGCGATGCGCGTCAGAGTCACCGCCAGCGTGCGCAAGGCCGCGGAGAGATCCACAAAGTCGGCCGTACTCTGCATAGCCTCGAACAGATCGCCCGAGCTTCTGAATGGGATCTCGGTGAACTCGGTCAGCTTTCGCACCATCGCCGCGTGGTAGTCAGGATGCGAGTTGAGCCCCGTGCCGGTGGCCGTGCCGCCAATGCCAAGCCGGGCGATGCGCTCTCCCGTATGCTCAAGGCGCTCCCGATCCAGGCGCACAGCCTGAGCATAGGCGCCAAATTCCTGGCCGAGTCGCACGGGCACGGCGTCCTGCAGGTGAGTACGCCCAGACTTGAGCACCGTGTCGAAGGCGCACGCCCTGTCCTCAAGGGCCTCCGCCAATGCGTCTACAACGGGCAGCAACGCGCGGAGCTTGAGGGCAGCCGAGGCCCGCATCACAGTGGGCATAAAATCGTTGGTCGATTGGGCCAGGTTGACATGGTCGTTTGGGTGGATGGGCTTGTACTGCCCACGCACGCCGCCCAAGGCTTCGTTGGCCAGGTTGGCGATCACCTCGTTGGTGTTCATGTTGTGCGAGGTCCCGGCCCCAGCCTGGAAGGGATCCACGACGAATTGATCGTGCCAGCGCCCCTGCATGATCTGGGTGGCGGCGTCGACAATGGCCCGCCCCCGAGGCTCATCCAGGAGCCCGAGTGACATGTTCACCTCTGCGGCCGCCCGCTTCACCATCGCGCTGGCCACGATCAGATCAGGCGACTGCCTGAGCCCACTAATCGCAAAGTTGTCGACCGCCCGCTGTGTCTGGGCCCCCCACAGCGCCTGATCCGGGACCTGCACCTCTCCCAGCGAGTCGATCTCAGTTCTCATCAGGCGACTCCTCGTTGGATGGATCGCCTTGGCCGGCGACCAGGTCCGATTCCATGCCCAGAGCCAGGAGATAGCCTCGTGCGCGCTCGGTCTTCGGATAGCGATAGACCAGATCCCAGAAGGCTTGGGAATGGCCATGCTTCAGCAAATGAGCCAATTCGTGCATGATCACGTAATCGAGGACAAAGGAGGGCGCGCCGGCCAGACGATGCGAGATACGAATCGTCCCCGCCACGGGGGTGCAACTGCCGAAGCGCGTGTTCTGGTTCGTGACATAGCGGACGCTCTGCCAACGCAGTTCGCCCTCAAAATAGCGCCGATTCAGGATCTGGGCGCGTCGCTCAAGATCCTCATGGGAGGAGAACTGCCGCCGTTCGCCTCTACGCTTGAGCGCCTTCTGCACCAAATCATCGATGATCTTTTGAAGCTCGTCATCGGGGATCTGCGCTGGAGCTCGGACCTCGAGCGTGTACCAGTTGATGAAACGCGCGCTGACGGTCTTCTTGCGGCGTGCGCTGCGGACAAGGACGATCTCGAGCTCTCCTGAGGATGAGGCGGGATCCCCTTTGGAGGAGCCTGACGCCTTCCCAGAGGCAAAAGTTGGGGAATTGGCCATGGTCACACGCTTCCCATACAAGGAGTCAGCCGCAAAAAAAGAGAAAACCCCAGCCTAAACTAGGGTTTTGAGTGCCGAGAGAGGGATTCGAACCCTCATGGGTCTAATACCCGCTACGCCCTGAACGTAGTGCGTCTACCGATTCCGCCATCTCGGCTGGGCAGGGCACACTATAGCACCACGCGCCCGATTTGTCAATATGGATACGCACTCGCGAATCCAGCGCCGCTTTTGACCCTGCACAAGGCCATCTAGCCCCCAAGAGATCGACCGGCCGCCACAGGAGATGGTGCCCGCCGCGTTTGCGCATGCGGCCCCGTCAGATTGCGCACCAGGTAACCACGGGTTCGTGTGAGTCGCTCGCGCCTTTTGCCCGACGACCAGGCGCGCAGAGCAAAGGGGCTGACCTCCACCGTCAGGATGCCATCATAGTCATCCAGCGTCAAGCAGCGCAACAAATCGACCAGGGGAAGATGACCTTCCCCTGGAAGCTGATGATGGGCATACACGGAACGCAAGAGCCGGCTGCCCTGATGGTGCCCCTCTCGCAAATCGCTCACGTGAATATTGACCAGCCGCTCGCGAATCGCAGCATAAGCCTCGAGCAAGGGCGCATGGCGCGTGCCTACGTGACAGGTGTCAAGAGTGAGATCCAGATCGTGCCCGCGCGCAAAGCTCAGCAGGACGGGAAACGATCCCAGCACATTCTGTCCATCCAAGGCCGAGTAGATGCCTGGATTCTCAAGGGCCAAGCGGACAGGGGTGCCCAGCAGCCGCTTCTGACACGCCTCCAAGTCCTGGAGCCAATCCTGCGCCTCAGGCTCCGACCAATCAGAAACCCAGGGACCATGGATGACGACGCGAGAGCACTCGAGCTCCAGCGCCATGTGTGCTGCAGCGAGCATACGCTCTGGCCCCCAACCGGCCGGACGCGGACGCCACAGCGCTTGATGGACACTATAGATAGAGAGATCGTAGCTTACAGCCAGGCGCTTGAGGGCATGTGCTTCTCGCAGCCAGGCCCCGGGGCCCATCACCCACTCGATCCCCTGGTAACCTGTCTCGGCCGCGAGCCGACACACGCTGCGCAGAGGCAGTGGGAAGAGGCAAGCGGTTGAGAGGCTCAGCTTAACAGTGCTAGGAGGCACGGTTCTCGCTCTCGGTGCGCGCATGGGTGGCGATGTAGGCCTCAACCGCAGCAGGCACTTGATAGCGGATGGGCAATCCCTGGACGATGCGACGCCGGATATCCGTAGAGGAGATGCCGATCCGGAGCGTGGAGATGATCTCGGTGGCCGCAGAGATCCCGGGCACGTCGGCTTCGAGCGCCGCCAGATCGGGTTCGAATCCCGGGCGGCTGATCGCTACGATGCGCGCCAGGCGGATGATCTCATCAGGGCGATGCCAACGATTCAGGCTCAGCAGGGAATCCATGCCCATGATGAAAAAAAGGGTGACGCGCTGCCCGAATTCGGCCTTGAGCGCCCGCAGTGTATCCACCGTGAAGGAGGGTCCCTTACGATCGATATCGACACGCGACAGACCGAAATGGACATTGTCGGCGATGGCCAGTCGGACCATCTCGCAGCGCTCACCAATCGCGAAGAACGTTCCATCTCGCTTGAGCGGCGATACGCGCGCCGGGATAAACACGACGCGGTCGAGCCCCACTCGAACCCGCGCCTCCTCCGCTATGATCAGATGACCAATGTGGATCGGGTCAAAAGTCCCGCCGAGTAGCCCGACGCGCAACGTGGGCTCGGCTGCTTCCCGCAAGCACACGCCCTCACTAACGCCACTCAAGCTCGATCTCCCCGATCATAACGGTGTCGCCCAACGATACGCCGGCCCGCTCAAGTTCGTCGGCAATGCCTCGCGAGATGAGGATGCGCTCAAAGCGCTCCATGGCCTCCATGCTGCCCCAGTCGGTCATGATCGCCAGGCGCTCGATCTCGGCGCCAGATAGGCGGTATCTGGCATCGCCCTCCCTGGTGATCTGAAACGTCTGGCTTTCTCGGACCTTGTGCGGCCGAAATGTATACAACGTGTCCGCCGTTTCCTCTTCTGCAGGAAGAGCGTCCAAACGACGGACGATGAGCCGCAGCAGCTCGGAGATGCCCTCATGGGTGACGGCCGAGATAGCCTGCAACTCTTCGACCTCCTCCGCGGCCTCTTCCCGCAACAGCTCCCACATCGCCCGGGCGTCGGGTAGATCCATCTTGGTCAGCACGACGATCTGCGGCGTGGACGCCAGCTGCTGGCTGTAGAGCGTCAGCTCGCGGTTGATGGCCTGTAGATCCTCCAGAGGATCGGTGCTCATGCCATCCAGCAGGTGCACAAGCAATCGTGTGCGCTCAATATGGCGCAGGAATTGGATGCCTAGACCAGCACCATCGTGAGCGCCTTCGATCAACCCAGGAATATCGGCCATCACAAAGGAGCGATTGTCGATCTCGACGACTCCCAGGTTGGGGCTGAGCGTCGTAAAGGGATACTCAGCGATCTTGGGGCGGGCCGCCGTGACGCTGGCCAAGAGCGTCGATTTGCCTGCATTCGGCTTGCCGATCACCCCCACATCGGCGATGAGCCGCAACTCTAGCTCGAGCGTGAGCTCTTCCCCGGGCTGCCCCAGCTCAGCAAAGCGCGGCGTCTGCAACGTGGGCGACTTGAAAAAGTCATTGCCACGCCCACCTCGCCCGCCGCGAGCCACGAGCAGCGTATCTCCTTCCTCAACCAGATCACCCAGCAATTCGCCTGTCTCGGCATTACGGACCACCGTGCCGGCCGGCACATCAATGTACAGGTCCTCACCGTTCTTGCCGTGCATCCTCTGCCCCTGGCCCGGGGCGCCGTCGGTAGCCGCAAAGTGCCGCCGGCGCGCAAAAGCAACCAGCGTGTTCATCTGGGAATCGACCCGCAGCAGGACATGACCACCCCGACCGCCGTGGCCGCCATCGGGTCCCCCAAAGGGTATATACTTCTCGCGCCGGAAACTCATCGCCCCATCGCCACCGGCGCCTGCTCGGACCGTGATCTCGGCTTCATCAAAGAACATAGCACACCCTGAGCGCGTTCACTCATGCCTCGTTTGAAGATCTCTCTGGGGCCGGCATAGGCCTGTCCCCAGACAATAGGTCAGATCGGCGAACACCAAACTATACTCGCATCTCTCAATATGTCAACCTGGGATCGAGCTCAGCGGCTCAGGCTCTGGGTAGGAATGGCCGTCGGCGCAGCCGGTGCGCGCGGCGGCCGCAACGTGAACAGAAAACTGCAGATCATCGAGATGACCACCAGCAGGCTCAGCACCCAGATCAGCGTCTGACGTGTGAGGGGCAACCCCTTTTTCATAGCGCTCCTTTCGGAACCGATGGCGCCAAGAGCTCACTGGACCTGCTCACAGTAGGCTAGACCCTGGCGAGCGATCGTCGAATTCGGATTGACCTCCAGCGCCTTGTGGAACCATTCATTCGCCTGTTCGCATTGATTCAGGTAAGCATAGCAAAAGCCAAGCTCGTAGCAATACTCCTCCGAAGCCCCTCCGACATCGATCGCCTGGCGCAGATAGACAATGGCCTCTTCATAGTGACGGCGGCCGTAGTAAGCCATGCCCAGATGGCCAAGGAAAGTCGGATTGGTGGGATCGAGGCTCACGGCCCGTTCGAGCGCATCGGACGCCAACTCATACATGCCTTGGGCGAAATAGGTCCATCCCAACTGGTCAAATGCATGCGGATCACCAGGATCGACCTCTGTCGCGCGCTCAAAGTAGAATGTCGCCCCCTCAAGATCCTCTAGCACGCGCAAGTTGCGGCCCAGATCCAAGTAGATGTAGGCGTGATGCGGATTGATCTCCAGCGCGGCCTCGTATTCGGCTATGGCGTCCTCATAGCGACCGAGCAACTCGAGGATGTAGCCTTGGTTACGCCGGACAAAGACGCTGGCCGCGTCAAGCTCCATGGCGCGCTCAGCCATTTCGATCGCCTCTTGCAGGCGACCGAAATCGCCGTAGGCTTCGGCGAGATAGGCATATCCCAAAGCATAGCTGGCGTCGATCTTGGTCGCCTTGAGACAGACTCCTACCGCTTCGGCAGGCTGGCCATTCCAGTCCAGGATCATGCCAAGGATGGCTTGGTTCTCCGCCGACTCGGCATCCAACTCCACGGCCCGCCGACCCAACCGCAAGGCTTCTGCCCCTTGATGCCTAAGGGACAAGATGCGACCCCAACGGGCAAACGCGGATGCAAGCGTGGGGTCGAGCTCTGTGGCGCGACGGTACTCCTCGATGGCCAGGTCATATTGCCCGGCCGCGAAGAGGCGATCCCCTAGCGCCACGTGCTCAGAGGCGCTGACCTCCGTTGGCGTCGGGGTGGGCAAAGGGCCGCTGATGGCCTCGATAATGACGAGCGCTGCGTTCAGATCCCGTGGTCTTTTGGCGTAGAGATAAGAGGCAACCGACAGAGCGATCAAAACGGAGAAGATCCAGGGCCAGATCGGCTTCTTCTGTCGCCGTCTCCTGGCGGGCTCCAGGTACATCTCGACCCATGCACCTCCAGTGCCGTCGCTCGGGGACCTCAAGCCACCCTCAGAGTTAGCCGGGGCCGACGTGCTCGCACGCGCACACGCCAGGGGCACAACTCAGGTCGTGGGGCAGCCAGCAGACGCCAGTTGCGGGAATACCCTATCCCATGTGGCAGCCCAGGCGACGCACAAGCGCCAGCATAGCCCGCGCGCATAGGAGATTATAGCATGGCCGTTACCGGGCGCAAATTGGGTGACGTCTGGACAGAGGGCCGAGCCGTCTCTTGGCAAAAGCATCTTGGCCACCAACATGAGGTGGCCCCGAGCCCCTGCTTGTGATCCGTCTCCCGATGGTGCACAATGACGAATGACGCCCGAGTTGCTGTCACAAACACGGGGCCAGCGGTGTTCTATGAGTGATGACAGACGCTCAAGTTCCCACGAGTCACAGATGAGCACAGAAGCGCTGCTCTTGGCGTGGTCTCGAGACCGAGATGAGGCCGCCTTTGAGGCCCTGTTTCGAGGCCACTATGACGCGATCTACCGCGCCCTCTATCGCATGGTCGGCGATGAGGCGGATGACGTGGCCCAAGAAGTCTTTCTGCGGCTACATGATCGTCCGCCCCGAGGCGGCGAGGCCGAGATTCGCGCCTGGCTCTATCGGGTGGCCACGCGCCTAGGCTACAACGCGCTGCGCGCCCGCCGGCGTTTGGAAAAGCGCCGCGACCGCTTGGCGGCCTCCACCGACGGGGTCGGCTGGGCGCAGGCAGTCCCTGATCCTGCGACGGAGCTCGAGCGCGATCAGGCGCAGTTTGGCGTGCGCCAGGCGCTGGCGCTCCTCAATCAGCGCCAGGCGGCCATCCTGACGCTGCGCTACAGTGGGCTATCGTATCGCGAGATCGCCCAGGCGCTCGAGATGGCGCCGGGGTCTGTGGGGACTCTGCTAGCTCGCGCAGAGGCGGCCTTTGCCCGAGCCTACCGAAGCCTCGTGGGGGAAGAAGCGTGAGCGCAAGAGATGGAAGGAGCTGGCCCATGAGCTGCACAACGGAAGGCAAGCTGCGCGCCTATCTGGATGATGCCTTGAGCATCCCGGAGCGCCAAGCCGTGGCGGCCCATCTGGACGGCTGCGCCAGGTGCAGAGAGCGTCTGGACGCACTCAGGTCCCGTGCGGCCCTGGCCGGCACATGCCTGTCATCACTGACGCCGCCGACGGCGCCCGATCCGCGGCGGGCGCTGCAGGCGCTTGCATCGCAGGCTGATGATGAATCACAGAACAAGATCATCCATTGGAGGGACATGGTCATGAGAAACAAATCGTGGCGCGCCGTCGCCATCGGGCTAACCGCTTTGGCCTTGGTTGTGGGCACGTTTAGCTTTGCCCCGACCCGAACGCTAGCGCGGCAGTTGTTGTCCGTCTTTCGCGTACACAAGTTCGCGGTGATACAGATCGACCCGAGCGAGAGCCAGTTGGAGGCCATCGAGCAGACGTTCAGGGACGTGCTCAGCGACCAGGAGCCGCAAGTGGTGGTAGACGAACCGGAGACCACCGTAGACAGCCTCGAGGAGGCCAGGGCTTTGGCCGGATTCGATGTGCGCATGCCCGCCTATCTCCCCGGCGAAGGACCGCTGCGGTTCAGCGTCAAAGGGCGCACCGAGGTCAGCTTTCCCCTCAAGCGCGAGAGCCTCACGTTGCTCTACGAGGTGGCGGGCCTTGATCCCGCCTTGGTGCCCGCTGATTTCGAGGCAGGGGAGGTGCGGGCCATCGCGCCCGTCATGGTGGGCATCACCCGCGAGCCCTACACCGTCGTGCAGGTGCTCGAGCCGACGGTCGAGTATCCAGAGGGGCTGGATCCCCAGTCCATTGGCCAGGCAGGGCTGAGCTTGCTCGGCTTCTCAGAGGAGGATGCAGAGCGCATCAGTCAATCGATCGACTGGTCGAACACGTTGCTGCTGCCGGTGCCGGCCAATATGGCCTCGGTGCAAGAGACGGATGTGGCGGGGGCAGAGGCGTTTCTCCTCAGGCCAGTTGACGGTGAAGAGGACGCGGCCCTGCTCTGGCAGAGGGATGAGGTCGTGTATCTTGTGTCGGCGCGCGCTGGCGCAGAAAGACTCGTGAAGGTTGCCGCCTCGATGTTCTGAACTCAAGCCAGGATAAAGCGGGCAGGTTCTCTGCAGCAATGCATGTGGGTCCCAGCATGGCTTGAGTTTGACCGACTTGGCATCCAGACTGGCCTCGGTGTACCATAGATTCACGCCGAGGCCAGTTTGCCTGCCAGGAATACGCACCACAGGAGGCCTGTGTCCATGACGGACATGCCAGCCATTGAGGTGTTCGAACTGCGCAAAGAATATGAGCAGAAGGTGGCCGTCGAGTCGCTCTCGCTGACCGTGGAGCGCGGCGAGATCTTTGGCTTCCTGGGTCCTAACGGCGCCGGCAAGACCACCTCGGTCAAGATGCTGTTGGGCCTGGTCAAACCCACCGCCGGATCGGGCAGGCTGCTTGGCATGCCCATCGAGGATCCGCGCTGTCGACAGCGGATAGGCTTTCTGCCTGAGGATTTCCGCTTTCACGATTGGCTGCGGGGCGAGGAACTGCTGGATCTGCACGCGCGGCTGCACGGGGTCCCCAAGGCGCTCCGCGCTCAGCGTATCCCAGAGTTGCTTGAGCTGGTGGGCCTGCGAGAGGCGGGCAAACGTCTGCTGGGCACCTACTCCAAAGGTATGCTGCAACGTATCGGGCTGGCTCAGGCGCTGGTGAATGATCCTGACGTCGTCTTTCTCGACGAGCCTACCAGCGGCCTCGACCCCTTGGGGCGGCGCATGGTGCGCCGCATCCTCGCGCATCTCCGCGACAAGGGCACCACCGTATTCTTGAATTCGCACTTCTTGAGCGAGGTGGAGATCACTTGCACGCGGGTGGCCTTTGTGGCTGAGGGGCGCGTGCGCCTGGTGACCGAGCCTCATGCCTACCGTGATGGGCTAGTTCGGGTGCGTGTGCGCGTGGGTCATCTAGACGACGGCCTGCTGGCCGGCCTCGGTCAGTGGAGTCAACACATCGAGGTCTCCCCAGCTAATGGCACGCTCGTTCTGCAGCTTGCCGACGATCACGCTCTGCCCGAGATCGCGCGCTGGATCGTGAGCTATGGCGCCGATCTGTACGAGATCGCTCCCCAAGCGTTGACGCTGGAGGAGATCTTTGTGAACATCGTGGAGGGGGGCGCATGATCCGTGAGATCGGCATCATCGCGGGCCTGACCTGGCGCGAAGCGCGACGACGCAAGATCGTCTGGGTGGGGCTTGGGCTGGGTGCGGTCTTTATCGCACTCTATAGCACAGGCTTTTACTTTATGATGCGTGATATGATGCGCTATATGCGCGGCGGTGATTTCGTGCTTGATTCTGGCTTTAATTTCACCCTGATGGCTGGCTTCTATGCGATCAGCTTCTTGGGGGTGATGCTGGCTGTGCTGGCCTCGGTGGGTACCCTGTCCGGGGAGATTAACTCGCATACCATCCAGGCTCTGGCCGCCAAGCCCATGCGCCGGTGCGTATTGGTGCTGGGCAAGTGGGTCGGACTCTCGGCCATGATCGCACTCTATATCGCCTTTCTCATGGGCGGGATCACGCTCACCACCTATCTGATCTCGGGCTATCTGCCCCCTGGCATCTTACTCGGGGCCGGGTTAATGATCGTGCAGGCCGAGGTTTTGTTGGCCCTCAGTATATTGGGGGGCACAAGGCTGTCCACCGTTGCGAATGGCGTCACCTGCTTTATGCTCTACGGCTTGGCCTTTGTGGGGAGCTGGCTGGAACAGATCGGGGCGGTGTCTCACAACGAGACCATGGTCGACATTGGCATTCTGACCAGCCTGCTGGTACCTAGCCAGGCGATGTGGACTATGGCTGCATACGAGATGCAGCCCGCGGCCATCACCAGCCTGCAGCTTTCGCCCTTTGCCATGGCTACCCCGCCCAGCCCCGCTATGCTGGTCTATGCCCTGGCCTATATCGTGCTGTGCATCGTGGGCGCCAGCCTCTCATTCTCGCGACGCGATCTGTAGCTGAATCGATCCCCCGAGCCCGCGAGTCGCATCGCATCGGCACTGGACGCGTGGCGGTCGCGTTTTGACACCAGTCTGACACGACCCTATACTCACTTGTTGGCACGTGTGCCTGCTGGCCGCATCGCGCGCATGGGCCAGGTTGGCGCTCTGCACAGGTACGGAGAGTAGGGCTGAATCCGTGGATGACAAGTATCTGATCACGCTCGAGTATTTCAAGATCATCGCGCAGCTCGAGGAGCACACCGCCTTCTCGGCCAGCCGGGCTCTGGCCCATGCCCTGCGGCCAAGCCCGGACGCCGACGAGGTGCGTCAGCGCCTGCAAGAAACGGACGAGGCCAAGGCCCTGCTGGCAGTGCACCCCGATGTGACCGTGGGCGGTGCTCACGATGTGCGCGCCCTGGCCGATCGCGCGGACCGCGGCGCGCAGTTGCAGCCCCCCGAGTTGGTTGACATCCGCTCAACGATCTTCAGCGCCCGCACATTGCGCTACCGGCTGCAGCGGGTGGCTGATGAGTACCCCTTGCTGGCCGGACTAGCCGCCGAGATCGAGCCGCTCTCGCATCTGATCGACGAGATCGATCGCTGTCTGGATGCCGACGGCAGCGTGCTCGACAGCGCCAGCCCGGCTCTGGCGCGTATCCGCAGAGAGGGCGC
>JAFGLK010000292.1 GCA_016928125.1 Anaerolineae bacterium | reverse complement strand
CGCCGCAGCGCGGTCATGACCCGCTCTCTTGAGTTCATCGTCTGCCCTCCTCAGCCCACGGCAGCCTGCGCCGGGCCGCGCTCAGCCCACCGTGTGTTCCGCCAGCGCCGCCTCGTCGATCTCGATGCCCAGCCCAGGCCCGTCGGGCACCTGTAGATGTCCATCCGCGTAGCGTAGCGGCTTTTGTAGCAGAGGATCGCCCAGTTCGTTGGGGCTGAGCGGATTGGGATACTCGCAGATCAGGAAATTGGGCGTGGCGGCCGCCAGATGCAGCGCCGCCACCAGGTGAATCCACGAGCCACTGCTCACGTGGGCGCACCAGGGTGTGTGGAAGAGGTCCGCCACCCAGGCGATGCGCCGCCCCTCTGAGATGCCCCCGGCTCGGCAAATGTCGGGCAGGATCACATCGGCGGCGCCCCGAGCCAGCTTCTGGTGGAACTGCCAGCGCGTGCACTCGGTCTCACCGTTGGCGATGGGGATATCCACCGCGCGGCAGAGCGCCGCATAGCCCTCCACATCCTCGGGCGCCAACGGGTCCTCCAGCCAGGCTACCCCGGCCGCCTCCATACGCCGCGCGGCGGGCACCACGCTGCGGGCATCATAGCAGCCGTGGGCGTCCACCAGCAGGTCGGCCCGACCTTTGATGGCGTCGGCCACGGCCTCCACCTGCGCCAGGTCTTCGTCAAGAGGGCCGCGCCCGATGGAGAGCTTGATGGCCGTGTAGCCCAGGGCGATGAAGCGCTCAGCCGCCTGTAGACGTTCCTCCAGCGTGGCGCCCGGCACCCCCGAGGCGTAGCAGCGGATGCGCGGCGCCTGGCCCTCATCGGCGCCGAATGGCCCACCCAACAGCCGGTAGAGCGGCTGGCCCAGCAGCTTGCCCGCCAGATCCCACAGCGCCAGGTCCACCCCCGCCAGCGCCTCGAGCATGAAACCGGTGGCATGCCCGCGCAGGCGCATCGAGTGGTATAGCCGATCCCAATGGGCCTCCACCGCCAGAGGATCGCGGCCCAGCAGTTGCGGCGCCAACAGGTCCTCGATCAGCGCCTGACTCACCCGCGGGACGGGGGGCGAGTGCGCCTCGCCCCAGCCCACCAGCCCGGACGCGGTGGTGATCTTGACCAGCAGCGTCTCCACCCGGGCGCCATAGACGCATAGATGGCGGCCAGTGTTGGCGTCCAGGGCCTTGACCGCGCGCTCATGCGGCCCGGCGCCCACCTGCGGGGCGCGCAGCCCGGCTGTGGCCTGATAGTCGCGCCCCGCCCCAACACGCAGGGCCTCCACTCGGATGATGGCGTCGCTCATATATCGGCCCCCTCAGCCCTCAAAGGGCCACAGCCGCAGCGCCGTCTTGCCGAGGACCCACTCGCGGTCGGCGTCCCGGATAAAGTCCATCTCGTCGCGCACCACCGCCAGGGTCTTGTCGTACGTCGTGCGGTGCAGACACACGGGCCAGTCGGTGCCCCACATGATGCGCTGCGCGCCGTAGGCCTCGTACACCGACTTGACCAGGTCGTGGGTGTCGCGCCAGGGGTATTCCTCTTGCGAAAGCGACCAGGTGTGGCTGATCTTGACGAACACCCGCGGATAGCGCGCCAGATCGAGCAGCCTGGCTCGCTCCGTCAGGTCGGTGGGCGAGCAATCGGCCATGTGATCGATCACCACGTCCAGCGTGGGATGGCGCTCGATCAGCGCGGCCAGATCGGGCAGGCGCGGCGGCCGGGTGAGGATGAGCATGGGCACGCCCAGTTCCGCCGCCCGCGCAAAGATCGGGTCCATGTTGGGGCCGGTGAACCAATCGCCCGCGCTGCCCACCGCCGGGCTCAGGCGCACGCCGTGAAAGCCGTGCTCCTCGGTCCAGTAGGTCAGGTGCTCCGGCGCCGCTGGGTCCTCGGGGTTCACGCGGCAGACGCCCATGAACTTGTCAGGATAGTCGCGCAGTGCCTTGGCCGTGTAGCGGTTGTCCCAGCGATAGCCGATGACCTGCACCAGGACGGTCTTCTCCACGCCGTTGGCCGCCATCAGCTCCAGCAGCATCTCGGGCGTGGCGTCCTCCCTGGCCGGGTTGGTGTTCTCCGGCGCCCAGGGAAAGGCCGGATCGTTCTTCCAGACGTGCACATGCGGATCGATGATTCTCACAGAGACCTCCTTTGGCGGGCGCGTCTCATCCCTGCTGGCCGCGCGGGCTGCGACGCATGGGCCGTATGGTAAGCTGGATCAGGCGACGCCACAAGCGCCTCCACGCGCGTCGCATGCGCGCCTAGCGCGTGTACTCGATCACCAACTCGGGCGGATACGTCTCATCCTCGCGGCTGGCAAAGACGCGGATATTGAGCTGCGTCTCGTCCCCGATCAACATCAGGCCGTAGTTGGGATAGGCGCCCTGCAGCCAGCCTCGCACCAGGGTCGTCACGTCCCAACTGATCCACACGTCGCCGGTATCCGGCACGCTCGCCGCCGCGTGCTGCTCAGCCAGCTGCGGATGCGTGTTCCAGGTTACGGTCTCCTCCTCCCAGGGCGAGCTGATCCGATAGATGCGGCAGATGCGTGAGACATCCGTATCAAAGGAGTTGACCAGGTAGAGGCGCAGCCTGGCCGACCTGACCGAAGCCTGGTCCACGTCTGCAGGCAGGTCAAAGCGATACAGGATGCGCATGGCCAAATAGTCCTGCTCCACTGTGTCATAGCCGAGCCACAGGTCGCTATAGTAGGCCCCGTTCTCGTCCGGCCTGCCCGAGTAGATGTCCGCGTCGGCCAGCGACGGATAGATCGCGGGTGTCAAGAAGAGCGGCACGTAGACGGCCCCCACCTGCGCAGCGGCCCCCGGTGCGTTGGCCCCCTGCGCAACACCACTCGGCGCACCAATCAGACCCAGAACGATCGCCGCCAACAGGATACGGAGCGTTGTCTTGCTCATGTGATCTCTCCCTGTCTCGCACCCGAGGGCCGTCGTCCATCGTGCATCGTTCATCCGGCGCTATGGCCTACAGGCCCGCCGCCTCTATCCAGACCATCGCCAGGATCAGGATAGCGCACGCGGGGATCACCACCCACCACGCATTGACCTTGAGCAGCTCCGGCAGGGTGACGCTCCCGAACTCGCCCTTCCGCAGGATGCCATTGCGCAGCCTGGGGTAGAGCTCGGCGTAGAGGCCCGCGCCCAGCAGGATCCCCACCGTCCCTCCCACCAGCGCATCGAGCGCGCCATTGCCGATGGCGCCCGCCAGTGTGCCCGGGCAGTAGCCCAGCACCGCAAAGCCCACCCCAAACAGGAGCCCGCCGATGACGTTGATCCCCAACGAGCCGCCCTTGATGCTCAATGTCACCCAGCCCAACTGCTTCATCGCGTAGATGCCCACCATGCCGGCCACCACCGCCGACAGCATCACCTTCAGCACGGTGAAATCCTCCAGCAGAAGCTGGCCGACGATTACGTCATAGTGGGTCACGCCGCTTTTCTGCAGGAACAGGCCGAACAAAAGGCCGAATACCAGCCCCCACAGCAGCTCCAAACGACGGCTTGAATTCGCGCGCTTGGTCATCTCCATCGTCCTTTACGCCAGGCCAAAGAGCAGGTGCGCGGCGATGATCCCGCCCACGAAAAAGCAGATCGCCGAGATCCAGCTCGACACGGCCAGTTGCAGCGTGCCGCTGATGCCGTGGCCGCTGGTGCAGCCATCGGCCCAGCGCGCGCCAAGGCCCATGCAGACGCCCCCCACCAACGCCGTGAGAATGCGTGGCAGCGGGGCGGCGCCGAAAGCAGCCACCCAGCGCGCCGGGGTCCACACCAACGCGAAATCGCCCGAGGCCAGGGCCGAAATCAGCGCGCCGATCAGAATGCCCAGCACCAACATCCACTGCCAGTCCACGCGCACGCCGATGCGCTGATAGTAGGGCTTTTGCGCCACCTGGTCGCCCTGGAAGAGCTTGCGGATCATACCGCTGGTGGTGGCAAAGGCGGTCGAGCAGCCCAGCGGCTTTTTCGAGATCAGAAACGTCAGCCAGCTCAGCACGCCGATGCCGATGCCGGCCAGATAGGGCGACCAGCGGGTAGCGGTCAGCCAGTCCATCGCTCACCCCTCCTTCATCGCGCCCGAGAGCTCGAGCGGGCTGAACACGATCTGCGTCTTGGGTCCGTGGGGGTTCTCGCACACGGCGCAGCGCCGCGCATAGCCCGCCGCGCTATAGCCGGTCATGCCGCCGGCCACGTTGTGTATGTCGCGAAAGCCTTTTTGCTCCAGGATGCTCGTCGCCATGCTGGAGCGATTTCCGGTGCTGCAGATCACCAGCGTGGTCTTGTCGGGATTGAGCTCCACATGGCGCGTCCGCAGATCGGGCGCCGGGATATTGATTGCGCCCTGGATGTGACTGTCCGCAAACTCTCCGGCCGCGCGAACGTCCAGCAGCACGAAGCCGTCCCCGCCGAGGACCCGGTCATGGAGATCCTCAACCGAGACCATCGAGATACTCGCCGTGGCGAGGCCCCCGGCGGCCCAGGCGCTCATGCCCCCCTCGAGCGTGGCGGTGATGCGATCCAGGCCCACGCGCCGCGCCCAGATCACCGCCTGCTGGGCGCTCTGCAGGTCGTCGGCCACCAGCAGCACCTCCTTGTCGGTGGGCATGATCCAGCCCGCAAAGGTGGCAAAGTTGCCCGCCAGGCCGATGTGCCACGACCCGGCGATATGATGGCCGCCATAGGCCGCATAGTCTCGGATGTCCAGCACCGCGATCTCGCCCTCGTCGAGCCGTCGGCGGAAGGCCCGCGGCGGCAGCTCCTGAAGTGCGGGCAGTTCCGCCACCAACGTCGGGCCCTGGCGGTTGATCTCGCTGCACCGGCTGAAATGATCCGGCGCCGGCGGCATGTCGGACGTCAGCGAGCGGACGAACTCGGCCCTATCCACGATCTGCAGGGCAGGATTGTACTTGCGCTCATAGCCGATGGTGCTGGTCCATTTGGCCGCCATCGAGCGCCCGCACAGCGACCCGGCGCCATGGGCCGGATAGACCTCCACATAATCGGGCAGGGTCAACAGCTTGTAGCGCAGGCTGTCGTAGAGCTTGTCGGCCAGTTCCTGGGCGCGGCCGGGAAAGAGATCGGGGCGCCCCACATCGCCCACGAACAACGTGTCGCCGCAGAACAGCCCCACAGGCGTCTCGGCCCGCGACGTGTCAGTGACCACGTAGCTGATGTGCTCGGGCGTGTGGCCGGGCGTCTCGAGCACCTCCAGCCGCAGATGCTCCAGCTCGATGCGATCGCCCTCGGCCAGGGCCACGTGCGGAAAGGCGCACTGGGCCGAGGCCGGCGCATAGATCCTGGCGCCGGTGCGCGCGGCCAGGTCCATATGGCCGGAGACGAAATCGGCGTGCAGGTGGGTTTCCAGGATGTGGGTGATCTCCAGCCCCAAGGCGTGCGCCTCGGCGATGTAGAGCTCCACATCCCGTCGGGGGTCGATCACGGCGCAGGTGTCCTTCCCGCCGAGAATGTACGAGCTATGGGCGATCTTGGGGGTAAAGTAATGTTTCAATAGCATGTTTGGCTCCTATTGTGGAATCGTCGAACCACCAAGGACGTTCAGTTGGCGCGGCCCTTGTTTCGCGGCCACACCAGTTTACTTGGCGCCACGCGCGGGTCAAGTGCAGCTCGCCAAGCGTGCGCCAGCTTGAGCCCGCCCAGGAATAGCCATACAATAGGGCCGCTTTGACAAGCTCTGGGAGGTCGATGATCGCCATGCGCCTGCCGCCCCTGGTTCGCGCCCAATTCCTGCAGCGCGACAACCGCTTTCGCGCCACGGTGCGCCTCGATGGCAGTCCGGTGGCGGCGCATGTGGCCAATCCCGGCCGATGCGCTGAGCTGCTCGTCCCAGGGCGGACCATCTGGCTGGAACGGGCCACCTCGACGCAGCGCAAGACGCCCTATACCCTGGCGCTGGTCGAGCACGACGGCGTGTTGGTTTCCATGCGCAGCTATCTGGCGAACGACCTCCTCGCCGAGGCCCTGGCGGAGGGCGAGCTTCTCGGCGAGTACCAGCGCCTGGAGCGCGAGGTGGCCCGCGGCCGCAGCCGTTTCGATTTCCTGCTGCACGGCCCTGCCGGCGACTGCTGGGTGGAGGCCAAGTCGGTCACTCTCGTTGAGCAGGGCGTGGCGCTGTTTCCCGATGCGCCCACGGCCCGCGGCCGACGCCATCTGTTAGAGTTGGCCGAACTGGCCGCAGAGGGGACATGCGCGGCGGTGGTCTTCGTGATCCAGCGCCCCGACGCGGTCCGGTTCGCACCCCACGTGCAGAACGATCCGGAGCTGGCCCGGGCCTTGCGCCGCGCGGCCCAGGCCGGGGTTCGGGTCTACGCCTTTCGCTGTGAGGTGTCTCTGGAGGAGGTCAGGCTGGCTGGGCCTGTGCCCATCGCTCTGGATGGTATCACGTGATCAACGCAAGATAGCGAACGAGGAGAGCCAGAGATGAAGGTCTACATCATGACCGATATGGAGGGCGTGGCGGGGGTGCTCGATCACGACAACTGGTGTCAGCCGCCCGAGCGCGGCTATCCCGGACGCTACTATGACGCCGGCCGCGAACTGCTTAGCCGTGAGGTGAACGCTTGCGTCGCTGGCCTGAGCGCAGCCGGCGCCCTGACCATCATCGTCGCCGACGGCCACGGCGCGGGCGGGATCGTGCCCATGTTGCTCGACCGCCGCGCGCAGCTCTTGCGGGGGTGGCCCAGCGGCTGGCCTCTCGAGCTAGATGCATCCTTCGACGCAGTGGTCTGGGTGGGGCAGCACGCCAAGGCTGGCACGGTGCGTGCCCATCTGGCCCACACCCAGTGGTTCAACTACCTTGACCAGACCATCAATGGGATCAGCATCGGCGAGTTCGGCCAGTTCGCCCTTTGCGCCAGCGAGCTGGGCGTGCCGGCCATCTTTGCCTCGGGAGACGAGGCGCTCTGTGCGGAGGCTACCGCCCTGGCGCAGGGGATCACCACCGCGGCGGTCAAGCGTGGCCTGCAGCCGCGGGCCGGCGATGAGCTCGACACCCAGGAGTACATGCGCCACAATCTCGCGGCGGTTCATCTCCATCCTGAGGTGGCCTGCCGGGCCATCGAGGATCGCGCGCGGGCGGCGCTGCTGCGTCTGCGCCACGAGCGGCCCGGCTATGGTTTGGTGCATGTGGAGCCGCCCTACGAACGGGTTACCCGCTTCCGTCCTGAGCGCCCCGGCGAGCCAGCCCGGATCGATCGCGCCACCCATCCCGACAGCATCATCGCGCTCCTCAACGCGCCCTTCGATCCACAGCCGGTGTGAGGGCGCTGTAGGCCATTCGACGTCCGGTCAGGCATAGTTCCCCTCCCGGCGCCACACATCGAGCATCAGCTCGTAGCGGCTCAGGGGCATGCCCGTGTAGATGCAATTGCTGGTGGAGAAGATGTACCCCCCGCCGGGCATGCCATGCTGCAGCGCATAGCGCGCCGAGGCGATCACCTCCTCGTCGCTGCCCGAGCTGAGCAGGCCGCAATTCACGTTGCCGATCAACGCGATCTGGTCACCGATCCGCCGCTTGATCTCGGCGATATCGGTCCCCGCCTGGGGGTCGAGCGAGTGCAGCGCGTGGGGCTCTGCCGCTGCCAGGTCCCCGAGGATCGGCATGATGTCCCCATCGGTGTGTTTGATCACGTAGAATCCCAGCTCGCGCTGCCCAGCCACCAACCGCTTGAGATAGGGCGCCACCATCTCGTGGAACACGCTCGGCCGCAGAAATGGCCCCACGTTGAAGCAATAGTCGGAACAGAGCGCGAACCCATCCAGGCCGCCGTGCTCCTGGAGCCTGGCCGCCTTGGCCAGCATCTTGTCCACGCGCTCGTCCGCCTCAGCCTTGGCCTCATCGGGGCGCTCGTATAGCCAGGTGCACCAATCGAGCATCTTGTCGCCGCTGGGGATGGCATAGGTCGCGTCGCCGTGCATCATCAGGAAATAGCGCTCGCCGCTGCGCGCCCGGATCAGGTCGATCAGCCGGAACGTCTCGTCCAGCGTGTTGGGATTGGGATGAATAAAGATGGCATCATGCTCATATCGCTCGGCGGTCATGAGATAGATGTCGGCCATCTGGCTGCGGTGGAGGGCGCGCTCCTCGGGCGACATCTGGTCCCACTGGTCATAGCGCCGGTGCGAGGGGTGCACCTGCCCAAAGGCCTCCATGGTGAGAAAAAAGACCAGCTCAAAGTGTGGGACGCGACCCTGGAGCGGTCGACGCTCGAGGGCCGCGATGAATCGCTGGCGCGGCGTAAGGATTGAGGCCATATTGGCGCCTCCCTGAGATGCAGATGTAGGTCCATGCGCTCGAACGGCGGCAGCATATCCGTACCCCCGCAGCCTGTCAAAGCGCTTGGCCTGAGACGGCTCGCCCCTTTGGCGTGCGACGGCAGGCCGCCGCACTCCAGACAGCCCCATTGGCGGCCTTGGCGTCTTGGCGAGAGCTATGGACCGAACTGGTGCCCGGCGCGCCAGGCTCATGCCAAGCTGGAGCTTGGCGCTCCCAGGCGGCTTGACGTCGCCCTCGGCGCCTCTAGAATGGCGCTGTTCGCACATCACACGCGAGGAGAAACTCGATGAGCATTTACCGAGTGGGCATCATTGGCTGTGGGCGACCGCGCTCCGAGCCAGGGGCCACGGGCTATGGCATGTCGCACGCTCACGCCCTGGGCTACGAGGCGTCGCCAGATGCCGAGATCGTCGCCCTGGCCGACATCGTCCTGCCAAACGCCCGGGCCTTCCAGACCGAGCACGGCGGCGAGCGCCTGTATACCGACTATCATGAGATGCTCGCCCAGGAGCGGCTGGACATCGTCAGCATCGCCACCTGGCCCCATCTGCATGCCGAGATGGTCATCGCCTGCGCCGAGGCCGGCATCAAGGCGATCCACTGCGAGAAGCCCATGGCGCCCACCTATGGCGAGGCCCGCCGCATGGTGGCCGTCTGCGTCGAGCGGGGTGTGCAACTGACCTTCAATCACCAGCGCCGCTTCGGGCCGCCCTTCCGCCGGGCCAAGGAGCTTCTCCAGTCGGGCGCCATCGGCCAGCTCCAGCGCCT
>JAFGLK010000291.1 GCA_016928125.1 Anaerolineae bacterium | reverse complement strand
CGCGAGATGCTGACCACGGTCAAGACGGTCATCGTGGACGAGATTCACACCTTGTGCGGGAACAAGCGCGGCGTGCACCTCACGCTCAGCCTGGAGCAACTCGAGGAGCTGGCCACCCAGCCCATCCAACGCATCGGCCTCTCGGCGACGCAGCGTCCCTTGGAGGAGGTGGCCCGCTTTCTGGGAGGGCAGACCTGGGAGCAGGCCCCTGACGGCACGGAGCAGATGGCCTACCGTCCGGTGACGATCATCGACGCCGGCGCACACAAGGCCCTCGACTTGCGCGTGGTCACGCCAGCCGCCGATCTGCGTCGCTTACCCGGCAACTCGATCTGGCCCAGCCTGATCCCTCAGGTGTTGAACGAGGTGCGCCGCCATCGCACCACGCTGATCTTTGTCAATGGGCGGCGGGCCGCGGAGCAGGCGGCCGACCGCCTGAATGAGCAGTACGCGCTGGAGGATTCGGAGGAGATTCCGCCCGGATCGCCCAGCGGCCTGCTGATCGACGAGGTGCCGAAAGGGGAGGGAATGTTCGGCACGGGGCGGGTGGACGGACCGTTCCGCGCCCACCACGGCAGCGTGTCGCGGCAGGTGCGGCTGGAGCTGGAGAGCAAGCTCAAAGCGGGCGAGCTGCCGGCTTTGATCGCTACGGGTACGCTCGAGTTGGGCATCGACATCGGCGACGTCGACGCGGTGGTGCAGCTCCAATCGCCGCACGGCATCGCGCGCGGCCTGCAACGGGTGGGGCGCTCGGGCCACCTGGTGGGGCAGACCAGCGTGGGCCGCATCTATGCCACCTACCGCGAAGATCTGCTCGACGCCGGCGCGGTGGTGCACGGCATGTTGGCGGGCGACATCGAGCCCACGCACACGCCCCAGAACTGCCTGGATGTCCTGGCCCAGCAGATCGTGGCCGCCGTCTCTGTAGCGGACTGGCCCGTGGAGCAGCTCTATCGCGTGGTGCATCGGGCCTATGGCTATGGACGGCTCACCCGCCAGGCGTTTGAGACGGTGCTCAAGATGCTGGCGGGCGGCTATCCCAGCGATGTCTTTCGCGAACTGCGCCCGCGCATCTCGTGGGATCGGGTCAATGGGGTTCTGGCGGCGCTGCCGGGCAGTCGGCTGCTGGCCCTGCGCAACGGGGGCACGATCGTGGATCGGGGTGAGTTTCGGGTCTACCTGCCCGACCGCAAGACGATGTTGGGCGTCCTGGACGAGGAGTTCGTCTACGAGACCCACAAGGGCGATGTGTTCACCTTGGGCAGCAACACCTGGCGCGTGCTCGACATCGACGATGATCGCCTGGTCGTCGGCGATGCCAGCGGCAGCCTGCCGCGCATGCCCTTCTGGAAGGGCGAGATGCCCAAGCGCGATTACCACATGGGCCTACAGTTGGGGAGCTTTCGGCGCGAGCTGGCCCTGTGCGTGGCCGACCTGCCCCGCCTGCCCAAGTCGGTCGAGGCCCAGTGGCCCCAAGAGGCCGAGGGGGTGATCGCCTGGCTAGGCGAGCGCTATGGCATGGACGAGGCCTCGGCGCGCAACGCCATCCATTACGTGCGCGAGCAGCTCGACGTCTTGGGCGCGATCTCATCCGACAAGACGATCATCGTGGAGCGCTTTCACGATGCCTTGGGCGATGCCCACATGGTGATCCACTCGCCCTTTGGCGCGCGCATCAACAGCGCCTGGGCGTTGGCGCTGAGCCATGCGTTGCAGGAACGGCTGGGCGTGCGTCCCGAGACCCAGGCCAACGACAATGGCATCCTGTTTCACTTTTTGGAGGCCGATCGCGATCCGCCAGTGGATCTGGTGCGCACGATGGGGGGCGATGAGGTGCGCGAGCGGCTCCTGCTAGAGCTGCCCAGCTCGGCCTTGTTCGGGGCCGAGTTTCGCATGAGCGCCTCGCGCGCGCTGTTGCTGCCCGCCTTGCAGGGCGGCGAGCGACGCACGCCCTTCTGGCTCCAGCGCCTGCGCGCGCGCACGCTCTTGGCCGCCGCCAAGAGCTTTGACGACTTTCCGATCATCGCCGAGACCTATCGCAGTTGCCTGAACGATGTGCTCGACCTGCCCCATCTCCTGGACGTGCTGGAGGGCATCCGTCAGGGCGATATCCAGGTCGTGGAGGCCGAGACGATCATCCCCTCGCCCGTGGCCGAGGGCCTGCTCTTTGGACACAAAGAGCAGAACATGTACACCTATGACGAGCCAGTGGCTGAGCAGCAGATTCAGGCGCTGACCTTCAATCGCGAGTTGCTCTCCCAGTTGGTGGACGAGGGCCTGCTGCCCGGCCTGCTGCGCCCAGAGGCGATCGAGGGCGTGGCGGCCGAGCTGCAGCATCTGGCCGAGGGCTATGGCGCCCGAACTCCCGAGGAGCTGGCCGTCATCCTGCGCGACCTGGGCGACCTGACGCTATCCGAGGTGCAAGCGCGCTGCGTGGGCGAGGGGCGCGCCTGGCTGTTGCGGCTGGCGGCGCAGGGGCGCGTCTTTGAGATCGAGGTCCCCAGCGGCCAGGGAACCCAGGCGCGTTGGATCGCCGCCGAGGACTACTGGCGGTATCGGGACGCCTTCGGCCTGCCCGAGACGCCGCCCGCGCCGCTGCCCGAGGAACTGCTCGAGCCGCACCGCGCGACCGAAGCCGCGCTGGAGACATTGCTGCGCCTGCTGATGCGCACCCACGGCCCCCTGACGCGCGACGAGATGCTGGGGCGTTATGCCTTCCCACAAGGCTGGCTCGACGAGGCCCTGGGCGCCCTGACGGAGAGTGGCGTCCTGATCAGCGGACGCCTCAGCCCAGGCGTTGAGGCGCGGCAATGGTGCGATCGGCGGGTGCTGGAGCGCATTCATCGCCGCACACTGAGCCTGCTGCGTCGCGAGATCCAGCCCGTGGAGCTGCCCGCCTATGCTGATTTCCTCACCCGTTGGCAGGG
>JAFGLK010000004.1 GCA_016928125.1 Anaerolineae bacterium | reverse complement strand
AGCGCCGCCACCTATGACCTGCTGGGCGCCCGCCTGGCCGCTCTGTCCCATGCAGCCTACGACGTGGAGGATCTGGCCGTGGCGTTGGTGCGCCTCGAAAACGGCGCCAGCCTGAATTTGGAGGCGAGTTGGGCCGGGGGCACCGATCAGCAAGAGGATATGCTCACGGGGATCTATGGCACCGAGGGCGCGGCGATCCAACGCAACCGTGGCGAGGGGTATGAGTTCGAGGCCCTGGCGCTGCGCGATGTGGCCGGGCATCTCACCCAGGTCAGCCCAAAGCTCTATCCGCGGCAGACGCCCTCGGCCATCGAGCATTTTGTGGACTGCATCATCAATGACTGCCCGCCCGAGGCCAGCGCCGAACAGGGGCTTGAGATGATGCGCATCATGGATGCCATCTATGCTTCGTCGCGTGAGGGCCGCGAAGTCCGCTTGGGTACGTAGCCTGAAGAGGCGTAAGGAGGTGTCTCGCGTGCCTAGGGGGTGCAGCTACCATAGCTCGAGTGCCTCGAAGGGGCTGCCCCTGTGACCGGCGCGCGCACACGCTTTGATCCCGTTGAGCACGGATTTCGCTTTCCCAACTACTTTGTGTATCAGCCTAACTGGCCTTTCGACGGCCCTATCTGGCGCCGGCCCTTCGAGTTTGGCCTCTGTGGGGGCATGTGTTATGCGGCGCTTGACTACTGGCATGCTCAGTTGCCGGTGCCCACGCCTGAGGTGCCTCCCGCCCCTGGGACGGCGCTCTACCGATATTTGATGAATCGGCAAGCGGCCAGCATGCTGCGCCCGGAGGTGCTCCCCCGTCTCTTCACGTGGATAGCCAAATCGGACCTCGCGGTCGGGCGGCTTACGGCGCAAGCCTTTGAGCGTCTGCGTGCCCGGCTCGACGCGGGATTGCCCACCGTGCTCATTCTCGTGCGCACGCGACGCTGGGAATCCCCCACCGCCAACCACCAAGTGCTGGCTACGGGATACGAGTTCGATGAGCTCACCCGGCGAGGGACGGTCTACGTGTACGATCCCATCTATCCCTGTGAGGAGATCGACCTGTACCTTGATCTCTCAACGCCCGACCGAGGGGTCGGCTTGTATCATCAGAAGGGCGATCTCACCCGGGGCTTTTATCCGACCGGTTACGCAGCGCGTACAGCCGGGCTGCCGCTGGAGGGCATCTTCTAGACTCAGCTCGATGGATTCTGCGCACTTGGCCTACCATCAGGTCCCGTCTCGGCCTGAATTCGGCTCGTGTGTATCGATTCATACCGTATCTGGCAGGGCGAGCGATCGCCTTGTCGCCAGCTTTCCACCATATGGAGGTTATACATGACGCATCAGGCCCATGTGAGGGTGCATGCTGACCAACGCCAGCCCTTGCGGCGCATCTGGCGCTATGTGGGCTATGACGAGGTCAACTATACCTACACGCCCAGCGGACGCGCCCTTCTGACCAAGCTGGGCAGTCTGCACGACGCCCCCTATTTCATCCGCGCCCACTATCTGCTCTGCACGGGTGACGGGACGGGCCGCCCCAAATGGGGCTCGACCAATGTATACACCGAGGATCGAGCGGGCCAGCCCGTCTACGAGTGGGATCTGATCGATCGCGTGTTCGACACGTATCTGGCATGTGGCTGCGTGCCCTTTGTCGAGCTCGGGTTCATGCCTGAGGCCCTCTCTACGGCACCGCCAGGCACGCCCTATGAGACCTTGCGCGATGGCGGCTGGCGCTATCCTCCCAAGGACTACCGTCGGTGGCAGGATCTGGTGGCTGCCCTGGCGCGCCACTGCCTGGAGCGCTATGGACTACGGGAGGTCAGTCGATGGTACTGGGAGCTTTGGAACGAGCCGGATATCTTTTACTTTGCGGGGACGCTGGAGGAGTACTGCCAGCTCTATGACCATACGGTGGCGGGACTGACGCAGGTGCTCCCGCAGGCGCGTGTGGGTGGGCCGGGCACGACCAATCCCGATCGCCCCGACGCGGGCGCCTTCCTGCGGGGATTCCTGGAACATTGCGTCCAGGGAACGAACGCGGTCAGCGGGGACAGCGGCACGCGCCTCGATTTCATCTCTTTTCATACCAAGGGGGGCGGCTATCGCAGCGACAACAGCGCGCCCAAGCAGACGCCCACCATCTATCAACTGGTCCAGAATGTGGTGACCGGGTTCGAGATCGCGGCGGCCTATCCTACGCTGGCCGGGCGTGAGGTGATCCTGACCGAGGCTGATCCCGATGGTTGGGCGGCGGGAAGCCGCCACGATAACCCGAACCTCGAATTCCGCAACCGAGCCTACTATGCCAGCTACGTGGCCATGGCCGCCTGCAAGTTCAGCGGCCTTGGCCTGGACGGGCCGCATCGCGTAGACGGGATGCTGACCTGGGCCTTTGAATTCGAGGATCGCAAGTATTTCGAGGGCCTGCGAACCCTCAGCACGAACGGTATCGACAAGCCAGTGCTCAACGTATTTCGCTTCCTGGCGCGGTTGGGTGGATTGCGTCTCGCCCTGGAGAGCGATGCCGGGCGCGATCCGCGGGTGCTTCTGGGCCCAGACGAGGAGACGACGCCGCCGGATGTGAGTGGCCTTGCGGCCACCGATGGCCAGGGCGGTGTGCAGATCTTCCTCGTCAGCCATCATGACGATTGGGACGTCGATGAACCCACCGTGGTGCAGGTGACGGTGGCCGGCCTGGATGCTGGGGCTCAGGACGATTCGGCCGGTAGCCAACCTGGCGCGAGGTACCGCCTGGTGCGCAGCATGATCGACGAGACGCACAGCAACGCCTACACGCTCTGGCGCGACATGGGCGAGCCCCAGGCGCCATCGCCCGAGCAGATCGCAGCGCTTCAGCGCGCCGCCATGCCTGGGATCGTCGAGCAGCAAGAGCTCATCGTCGAGGAGGGCCTGATCAAGCTGCAGGTGACCCTCCCCGCGCATAGCGTCGGCCTGATCGAGCTTTCACAGCGGGTCTGATGCTGAGGCAGGAGTGGGTAGGTTCGGGCCGCTCTGGATCGTTGCGCAGCCGCGGAAAGCGTGTTAGAATGAACTCTGTTGAATGTTTGCTCACTCACATCATTGCGGCGAAGGGAGGCCGACATGGAGGAGGAACTCCGCAAGGTTATGGTCTGGGCTAGTCACGGTACGCCTCGTCAGTTCTACTATGAGGTGACCGCCAGACTTCAAGGTCAAGGATATGAGGTGGATCTCGAAGGCGAGGACGTAGTACGCGTCTACAAGAGCCATAAAGAGGGCGGGTTTCTGGGCATCGGGGGCCGCAAGGTCAAGGAAACGTTTCTCGAAGTCAAATTTGGGGACGAAGAGGTCGTGATACCGCCCGAGTCGGCTAATGAAGAGCTGGTGAAGCTTCTGGCTGACAAACTTGGGGCACACTGATCGCGCGTGAAGCGCCGAGGGTGCGCTGACTATCTCGGCCTCCGCTCGGGATCTGCCAATCTGACCCGTTCTGAGAGGCGTCGGTCCTGACAAGCTTTGCACGGCTTCTGCCCGTTTCATTGCCGCAGTCGATGGTTCGCCCCGACGGATCGCTTGGCATCCGTCGGGGCAATCGCATGCAAAAGCATGCATGCGCTTTATGTCGCGGCGGCCCGCCGGCGGATTCACACGATCCACTGGAGATGCAAGGTGACCGATGATGATGCCAAGTCGCATGGCGGCGAGGCCCCCGCGTCCGCCGATTTCCCCATGCCGACCATCGCTTTCGGCGGCTATCGGCTGTCGCGTCTGATCGTCGGAGCGAATCCGATCAACGGAGGCTCGCACCTGTCGCGCTTTGTGAACCAGCAGATGAAGCGCTACTTTACCCCTGCGCGGGTGCTCGAGATGATGCTCCAGTGCCAGGCAGAGGGCATCAACGCCTGGCAATCGGCGCCGGGCAATCTTGATCTTTATCGCGCCCACCGCCAGAGCGGAGGCCAGCTCTTTTACATCTCGCTGGCTCATGACGACGCTGAGGATCCAGGCATGGTCACGCGCCTGGTGGAGGCCGGGACGATCGCCATCGCTCATCACGGCGAGGTGACCGACCGGTTATTCAAGAGCGGCCGGATCGGCGAGATGTACGACTTTTTGTCGCGCGTTCGCGATACGGGGGCCATGGTCGGCGTCTCGACCCATATGCCGGCTGTGGTGGATTGGGTCGAAAGCCGGGGCTGGGATGTGGATTTCTACATGACCTGCGT
>JAFGLK010000043.1 GCA_016928125.1 Anaerolineae bacterium | reverse complement strand
GCACACGATTGGGCTCTATCCTGGCGACCTCGGGCAGCCTGGCGAGCGCGAGTGCCGTCTCCAGATCGCCATCCACGGCCACGCAGTTGCAGACCCAGTAGCTGCGATAGTCGTGTACCCCGCCCGCCCGCAGTCGCGCCTCCAGCAAGGAGATGACCGCTGCCTGGCTGCGTTCCGCCGTGTGCTGCAGACTCTGAACGACGGCCTGGCGCCGGCTCTGTAGATCGGGGGTGCGCGCCAAATGAGAGAGAGGCGCCTTCTCGCCCAGATAAACCAGGAAGGTGATCGGTTCGGGGGCACGGAGGCGAGATGCCGCGCTCTTTTCCGCGGCCATGAGCTCCTTGACGACCTGAGGCGCCAGCTTGGCTCGCTGTTCGAGCGTGAGACCACCGGCCAGAGGAGCGATCTCTGCGGACGTCGCCTGGCCTGCGGTCCCCTTGGGTGCCTGTGCGGCGGTGGCCGCCGCTGCAAGGCAAAAGACCAGAATCGTCAGGAGGGCAACTGGACAACGTCTGGTCATACTTGGCTCCTATCGTCAGGGCAATGCTGAATGCAAGCCAGGCTGAGATCCACACATCTACGAGGCAGGCACGCCCGCACGCGCCACCGCGGCCCACGCCCAACCCATTGTACGCTGGCTGCCGTCTTGGCGCCAACTCTGGCCGTTGCAGCGTCCAACACCCCCTAGCCTGGCAGGCCTGGCGGGAAAGGCGCCACCCCGGGCGTTGGCCCGAGATCGTGCAGGTGCTCCAACACCGTGCGCCCCGTGGCGGGGTGGCGAAAATGGGGGGCGATGTCGGCCAGGGGCACCAGCACGGTGGCCCTCTCAAGGACGCCAGGATGGGGTATCTGCAGCCCAGAGGTCATGATCTGGCGGTCAGCATAGAACAGGATATCCAAGTCGAGGGTGCGCGGACCATAGCGCACGGTCGGCACGCGCCCCATCTCCTGCTCGATGCGCTTGAGCAGGCCCAGCAGATGCAAGGGGCCAAAACCCGTGATGATCTGGCAGCAAGCGTTCAGGAAGCGGGGCTGGTCGATGAGGCCCCACGGTTCGGTCTCGTACAGCGATGACTGTTGGCTCACATACGCGCCGCGCGCAGACAAGGTGCGCATGGCCGCGCGCAACTGGCCTTCGCGGTCACCCAGGTTGCTCCCCAGCCCCAGATAGGCCGCAGGCACAGCTTCAGGCCCTCAGAATGGCGTCGGTCATGCGCACCACCCGCGCGATGGCCTCCACATCGTGCACACGCACGATATCCGCTCCCCGCCGCAACATGCCCACGACGACGGCGGCCGCCGTCCCCTCGACGCGCTGGTCGGGCGGCAGATCGAGGGTATAGCCGATGAATGACTTGCGCGAAGGCCCGAGCAAGATGGGATAGCCGAGCACGCGCAGTTCATCGAGGCGATTCAGAAGCGCAAGGTTCTGCTCGACGGTCTTGCCAAAGCCGATGCCCGGATCAACGATGATCCTGTCGGCGGCAACGCCCGCGACCCGCGCAAACTCGACCCGCTGAGTTAGCTCCTGCAGGACATCGCCCACCAGATCCCGATAGGCGATCCCCACATAGTGCCCGCCGAGACGCGCCTGCTGCTGCGCGTTCTTGGGCCGGCTGCGATTATGCATCAACACCACCGGCACTTGCCGCTCGGCCACGAGCGGGGCCATGTCGGAGTCCATCTGGAAGGCCCACACGTCGTTCACAAGGTCGGCTCCAGCATCCAGTGCGGCACGGGCCACGTCGGCCTTGTACGTGTCGATGGAGATCGGCACATCGGTACGCGGGCGCAGCGCGCTGATCACCGGCAACACACGCGCCATCTCGGCATCCGCATCGAGAGGCACGGCCCCCGGCCGGGTGGACTCGCCGCCCACATCGAGCAGATCGGCGCCCTGCTCCAGGAAACGCTCCGCCTGGGCCAGCGCGTGGTCGATCGCCTGCGAGGCGCTTCGGGCGCCCGAGAGATCCCCGTGCAGCAGGCCATCGCCCGAGAAGGAATCGGGGGTCACGTTGACGATGCCCATGACGTAGGTGCGCTGGCCCCAAACAAACTCCCGCCGCCCGATGGTGCAGGTCCGCTTGGCCGGGGTGAGGAGCGCGTCTACCGCATCGCTCAGCTCCAGAGCCAGAGCGGATAGGGCACTTGAGGCGCGGCCCCGAAGCGAGTCCGCAACCCTGTGAAACAGGCTGGGGCTGCCCACCAACAAGACGTCGCGCGCCTCCTCACCGTCAGAGCCCTCGGCGACGGCGAGGGCGCACAACCCACCTTCCGCCTTGGCCTCGCGGATGAGCAACCTGGCCAGAGCAAGGGCCAGATCGTTCACCCTCAGCATGAGCGAGGTCCCGTCTGAGATCAGCGCAGCTTGTTGCCCGGCGTCCACCTCGAAGCGAGCCAACTCCTGCCGGAGCCGTGCGGGAGCAGCGGGCAGCAGCCGGATATTGTAGCGACTCAAGGCTGGGCTCCGAGCTGCTGCAGCATCCTCTCGGCCTCGCTACGCCAGGTAGGGTCACTCGACAGAGACAGGTATCTGCGCAGGGCCTCGGTGGCCTCCGCATTGCGCCCAAGGCGCAAGTAGACGCTTCCTAGCCCCAGGTAGACCTCAGGCAGCGAGGCATCAAGGCTCTGGGCCGTCAGAAACTCGGTCAGCGCGGCATCGTACTGATTCTTTGCGGCGAGCACGCCCCCAAGATTGTAGTGGATCTCGGCATCGTTCGGCTCGAGGGCGAGCGCCTTCCGAAAGGCCGCCTCCGCCTCTGGCAGCCTTTGCTGCTGATAGTAGACAAAGCCGAGGTTCGAGTGGGCATCCACATAGTCCGCGTCAAGCTCGATCGCCTTCTGATAGGCCTCCACAGCCTGGTCGTGTTGTCCCTTCTTGGCATAGGCGTTGCCCAGCAAAAAGTGCGCCTCGGCCCGCTCGGGCGCGGCCCTGACAACCTGCCCGAGTCCCTCGATAGCGCCATCATAGTCGTTGCGATCCAGGGCGCTCTTGGCGTTCTCGACCAGTGCGTCGGCATCGGCCGGAGAGATGGGCGTGGGGCCAATGCAGCCCAGCGCGCCCTGGAGCATCACCATCAGGCAGACCAGCGTCAGCAATCGTGTCTTCATCTCATTCCTCCGGTCAGTCGGACGTTGCGTCGCAGGCCCATAGAACCAGGCCCCGTCTACTGTGCGAGGCTCAGCAGAACCACACGGGTCGTATCGGGCAATTCGGACATGTCAAACTTGAGCATGTCCATGGGCTCGGGCGCATCTACCGCCAGCTCCTTGAAGAAGCGCTGCGGACCATCCAGCTTGGCATTCGACCCTCGGATACGGTAATGCATCGGTATGACGATGCGCGGCTCGATCAGATTCACGACCTCGGCCGCCTTGGCGCCGGTCAACGCCGTACGGCCCCCAACAGGCACCAGGAGCACATCCACGTCATTGAGTTGCTCCAACTGCTCTTGCGAGGGCAGATGCCCGAGATCCCCCAGGTGGCACACAGTCAGATCGTCGATCTCAATCAGGTAGGCTGTGTTCTTGCCAAGCTCCTTGCCCTCCTTGGCATCGTGGTAGGTGGCCACCCCGAGCACAAAGATCCCGCCTACCTCATATTCCCCGGGGCCCGAGATCACATAAGGGGAGCCTCTCAGGGCGCGCACGTAACTGTGGTTATCATGAGCGTGACTCACCGTCACCAGATTGGTGCTCAAGCGAGGCAGCTCCAGCCCGAGCTCAGGAGGGTAGGGATCGGTGACCGCAAAGCGGCCCCTCTCTCCAATCCGAAAGCAAGAATGTCCGTACCAGGCGATCTCCATTCAGCATCTCCTCCGACGGTGCTTTCCACACCAGGAACTCACGCAGGGTCGAGCTCAGGGGGCGTTCGTTTGGATAGAGCTTGTGGCCCTCTGCTGCGCCATCCAATCCTCGAAAATGCGGTGCTGCACCATCGGCCAGTACTCCTCCGATACGGTCCGTTCAGGATCGATCTCGACCAACTGGATGATCTGAAAACCGACGTCGGTCTGCACGATTTCACCTATCTCGCCAGCCTCAAGGGCAAAAGCGACCTCATCGAACGCGGGCGCCATGATTCCCTCAGGCAGGAAGCCCAGATCGCCCCCGCCGTCTCGCGTCGTCCCGTCCTCAGAGTACTCACGCGCCAGGGCAGAAAAGCTCTCGCCTGCCAAAAGGCGCAGGCGCAGCGTCTCCGCCGTGGAGGCCTCTGAGACCAGGATGTGGCGCACATGCACGTGGCGTCGCGCTCTGGGCTGGGCCGAGGTCACGCGATCGCGCATGGCCGCGGTAAGCAGATCCATACGCAGTTGCTCGCGCAACATCTCCTCAGTCATCCCGTTTGCGGCCAGCCATTCCTCATACCGCCTTGCATCCCCGCCCCGCATACGAGCGATCTCCTCATCGACGCGCTCTGACCCGATCGCGATGCCCTCTGCCGCCGCGGCCTGCTGGATAAGGATCTGGTCGATCATCCAGGCCAACACCTGCTGTTCGAGGTCCTGAAGCGCGCGCTTGCCTTCCTCGGAATCGAGGCTCAGGTCGGGGCGCTGCAGCAGAAAGCGCTGCGCTTGCGCCAACTGCCGATCATAGCTCTCGCGACTGAGGGCCACACCGTTGACGACTGCCACCACCGAGGGATCCAGCGCCATCGGAGAGGGCTGAGTGGACGATTGGCCCACAGCGGGGGCCGGTGTGGCCATGCCCCCGGACACAGGTCCGGTCGCCACCGGCTGCCCTGGCGACGACCCCATAGCAACATCGGCTTGCTCCGACATCTCTGAAGGCTGAGTTGCCGACGAGACCGCCGTCGCGTGCGGCAGGGCTGCCGACTCACCCATTGTTGGGCTACCCACAGGTTGGGTGCAAGCCACAGAGGAGAAGGCGAAATATAAGATGAGACAAAAAAGCACCAAACGAGATCTCATCAAGGAGGATCGCTCCATCCCGAACCGAGGAGGGTCTTGTCCTAATCTCCCTATCCACGTGATCGCCCGGCACAGCACCTGGCAGGCGCGGCTTGACGATGTGCCGGGAGTATAGTATGGGTGCGGAGGCCTGTCAACGAAATGCTCTTGAGCGCATGCACAGGCTGCGCACGCGTGGGTTGTGTCGCCTTTGACAGACTCGGCTCCCTGGTCTATGCTTCTTGGCATGCGCATTCGCACGATGGCCTCAAGACATCGTGCCGCGGATCCAGCCAGCGGAGATCGGCGCGATCATGGCGCAATGGAAACGCAACCTTATTGTCCTCTCATTTGCCCAACTGCTCACCATGATGGGCTTTTCGGGTTATTTCCCGTCCATTCCGTACTATATTCAGGAACTGGGCGGCTTGAGCACTGAGCAGGCCGCGCAGTATACGGCCGTGTTTCACAGCGGATCGGCGTTGGCCATGATGATCGCCTCGCCCATCTGGGGCGGTATGGCGGACCGATACGGGCGCAAGTTGATGTTGGTGCGCGCCACCTTCTTTGGCTCTATCCTGGCTTTTCTGATGTCCCTGGTTGTCTCGCCGGAGCAGTTGATCGCCGTGCGCATCATTCAAGGTGCGTTTTGCGGTACGGTGTCGGCGGCCATGACCCTGGTGGCCACCCAGACGCCTGAGGAGCATCTGGGGCTGGCCCTGGGCTCCATGCAGACGGTGCAATTCGCGGGCCATGCCTTTGGGCCGCTAGTGGGCGGCCTGGTCACCGACCAATGGGGCTATCGCGCCATCTTTCCGGTGGCTGCAGCGATGATCGGCGTCGCTTTCCTGATCGTGGTGCTGCTTGCCACCGAGGATTTCCAGCGCGCGCCTCAACGCAGTCAACAGTCGCGTCTATCGCTGCGCGATAGCGGGCTGAGGACGCTCTTGACCGGTAATATCATCACCTTGTTGTTGGTACTGGGCACCATGGGCTTCGCCATGGCGACTCTGAGCCCCATCCTGTCTCTGTATGTCCAGGCTCTGAGTCCCGGCTCCAGCCGCATCTCGACGTTGGCAGGGGCCATGGTGTCGGCGGGCGCCCTGACCTCGTCGGTGGCGACCCTCGTCGTGGGGCGTTTGGGCGACAAGTTGGGGCTCAAGTTGCTGCTCATCGTGTGCGGCCTGGGGGTGGCCTTGGTCTACGCGCCACAGGCTTTTGTGACCTCGGCCGCACAGTTGCTCATCCTGCGCTCGGTGCAAGGCATGTTTGAGGGCGGCATGTCGCCCACCTCGACTGCCTTGCTTGCCAAAAGCACCCCGTCGGCCAAGCGGGGTGTCATCTTTGGCATCTCGAACAGCGTCCGTGCGGGCGGCCGCGCCATCGGCCCGCTCATGGGCGCCGCCGTGGCCAGCGCCTGGGGCATGCCCAGCGTCTTTTTGGTGACCGCCGCCACCTATCTGGTGATCGTGCTGGCGGTAGCCATTTTGGTCAGATCTAGACCGACGGCGGAGGCGGTAACACTGCCGGCAGGCGGTCCTGGCCTGGGAAAGGCACCGTCAACGACCTCGTCCTCCTAAGACAGGGACAGGGGCTATCCGATCCGATTTTGGGGGTATACAGACCATGCGCTTGATCCAGTTTCAGACCCCGGAGCTCGGAAGACGTGTCGGCTGGGTGGATGGAGAGCGCGCCTATGATCTCACGTCGCGCTGCCCGGCCTGGGTCTCGATCTATCAGCTGTTCCAGGAGGCCCAAGCCCAGGGTCACAACATCGAGGAGCACATCCTGGCGCTCTGCCCGCCCGACTCGCTGGCGGCGCTCAACTATGCGGCGCTATGGGGGCGCAGGCCAGGCGATCCCAAAGGCTGGTTGCTGCCGCCTCTCGATCATCCTGACCCGGCCCACTGCCTGATCGGCGGCACGGGGCTGACCCATCTGGGCAGCACGGCCCAGCGCGACGCGATGCACAAAAGTGGCGAGGGACCCAAGACTGACTCGCAAAAGATGTTTGAGATGGGCTTGGAGGGCGGAAAGCCGACCTCAGGCGAGCGGGGCATCTTGCCCGAGTGCTTCTACAAGGGATCTGGCGTGATCCTGCGCGGGCATCACGACCATCTCCATATTCCGGCCTACGCCATGGACTGCGGCGAGGAGCCCGAGATCGTGGGCTGTTACGTCATCGGGGAAGACGGCCAGCCCTACCGTCTCGGGTTTGCCATTGGAAACGAGTGGGCCGATCACGCGATGGAGCGGGTGAACTACCTCTGGCTGGCGCCTTCCAAGATGCAGGATTGCGCGATTGGCCCCGAGCTGATCACGGATCAATCGTTCCAGGACATCCGAGGCGTGTGCCGCATTCATCGCAACGGCCGGGTCATCTATGATTCGGGCGAGCTGCTGACGGGCGAAATGCACATGAGCCACTCGCTGGCTAACCTGGAGGATCACCACTTCAAGAACGCCCAGTTCCGGGTGCCGGGGAATGTGCAGCTCTACTTTTTCGGCACGATGAAGCTGTCGTTCGGACACAGAGACAGGCTGCAGGATGGCGACTTGGTCGAGATCGCCTTTGAGGGCATGGGCGCCCCGCTGATCAATCCGGTGCGCGTGCTGAAGGATGAGGGGAAACCGGTCAGGGTGCTTAAAGGCTAGCGCGGTTGTGTCTGGCCAGGCTCAGTGCCGCGATCCTGCCATAGACCGAGAGAGGGGCGCCTCATGGCGGGGCGCCCCTCCTGTTTTTTCCGTCGTTTGCGCGCTCAGGGCGACCAGGCCTGCATGGCCGGAAAGGCCTTGATGCGCTCCTCGGGCCAGCCGAGCATGTGGCACTTTTCCCAGATGTAATAGCAGTAGGCGTCGAAAGAGACCTGGCCCGGGCAGCGATGGTCCACATGGGGAATGAAACCGCCCTCGGCCACGGTCGGGTCCAGACGCAGCAGCTCCTTGAGCACCGCCTCGCGCCCCTGCCACAGGGCGAACTTGTCGAACCCGCCTCGAATGAGCAGATCACGGCCATATTCGCGTTTGAGGGCCACCGGATCGTTGCCCGGGTGCACCTCCAGCGGGAACATGCAGTTGAGCCCCACCCCCAGCCAGAGTGGGATGAGCTTCAAGATGTTGCCGTCGCAGTCCGTCCAGATCACGTCGATGCCGTGCTGACGCAACAGGCGCATCACGGGCGCCATATGCGGCATGATGCGCTCGGCGAAGAAGCGCGGATTGAGGATCGGACCGCTGTTGAAGCAGATGTCCTCCCAGCCGGCCGCCGCGTCGAGCGTGCAGCGCTCCAGCAGCCGCGGCAGAAGCGCCAAGAGCATCACGGAGAGGTGCGCCACCATCTCCTCCACCAGGTCGGGCTCGTCCACCGAGAGATAGGCCAGCGTCTCAAAGCCGATCCAATCGCGGACCCAGCCGATGAACGATCCAAAGTAGATGTCGACCGGATTGGTGCTACAGCGGCTGAGCGCCTGGGCCTCGCGCAGCTCGACGGCGGGAATCTGGCGACAGGGGTGATCCACATCCAGGAACTCGTCGCGAAACGCCTCCCAGGAGGGGCGATCGCGAACGGGAAACTCGAGGAAATGGGGGATCGTGCGGGTGCCCTCGGTCTGCTCCTGGCGCAGCACGCCATAGCCGTCGCGGTAGGTGTAGGTACGATCGGTGCGCTCCACGATCTCGATCTCCCGCAGTGGCAGCGCCCCGATGCGCGCATCCAGCGACTCGAACTGCTCCACGCCAAAGAACTCCTCCACCAGTCGGTCCGGGATGGTGCCGTCGGGTTGGCGCAGATCAGAGGGCAGATGCCCGGCCTGCATCCAGTCCTCTTTCAGCTCGGCCCAATATCCAAACTCGAGGTGCGAGACATAGTCCACATGCTGGTAGTGCATGCTCCGGACAAAGCGCTCCCTGGGCGTGAGCGGCTGGCCGAAACTCGTCGGGCCTCTGCGAATCTCCATCGTGCCTCCCTGGCGTGCTGTGATGGGCGCTATGCTACTCGGTTTCGCCGTTCTGTCCAACCACGCGGCGAATCGGGATTGACAGGCGCGAGGCGCAGGTCTATCCTGGGGCCGCCCAGCGCTGCTGGGCGCAGACTGGCCTGATCAAGGAGGAGCAGAGATATGCCGCAGTATCGGCTTCAGGTGATCACCGCAGAGGGGTTCGCGCCCTTTGGCACCGTGGTGGATTGGGGTACGGAATTGGAGCAGACGGGCCGCCCATTCCATATCCTGATGCGCTCAGAGGCACCCACAGGCTGGCGTTTGGCCGTGAGTAGGGTAACGGTGCGCCAGATCGAGCTCATAGCGCACCACCCGGATACAGCCGAGCTGTTCGCGCCCATCGCAGGTCGCTGTGCGCTGGTTGTGGCGCCACGCGGCCCTTTCAGGGAAGAGGCGGTCGAGGTGTTCTTCCTCGATCGTCCGGTGTGCGTGGCGGCCGGCGTGTGGCATGGCACCTTCGCGCTCTCTGAGGCGGGCACCCTCCTGATCGCCGAGAATCTGGAGGTTTCGAGCGAGGCCGCCGCCCT
>JAFGLK010000290.1 GCA_016928125.1 Anaerolineae bacterium | reverse complement strand
TCCTGGGCCAGTACCATCGGCACGACGGTCCGACCGTCCGCAAACGCCAGGACGGATACCTCCTGGCCGGCCAGACACTCCTCGATCACCACCTGATCGCCCGCCTCGCCAAACACGCGAGCGCGCATGATCTGATCGAGCGCATGGCGCGCCTCTTCGTCGGTCTTGCACACGATGGCGCCCTTGCCCGCCGCCAAGCCGCTGGCCTTGACCACGATCGGCGCCGGATGAGATCCCAAGTAGGCTAGAGCCTCATCATAGTCGCTCAGAACGAAATACTCGGCGGTGGGGATGCCATGGGCGCGCATGAAATCCTTGCTGAAGGCCTTGGATGACTCGATGCGCGCGGCCGCTTGGCTGGGCCCAAACACCCGCACTCCCTGCGCACCCAAGGCATCGCTGAGGCCCAGAGCCAGAGGGATCTCCGGGCCGATGACCACCAGGTCGAAACCCTCGGCGGCGGCATAGGCACTCAGTCCCGGCACGTCTTCGGCCGCGATGGGCACGTTTCTGGCGCATTCCGACGTGCCGCCATTTCCGGGCGCTATGTGGATCTCTTTCACCTGGGGCGAGCGCCTCAAGGCCCACACGAGAGCATGTTCCCTGCCCCCCGAGCCCACAACCAAGACTTTCACCGGCTCCTGACCTCCTCTACGGCCTCGCCACACGGCACAGATAACGCGAGTTCTTCGCGCGCGAGCTGCTCACGCGTGACAAAGCCCCCGGCTCTTTGCTCAAAAGGATAGTCCCCCGAGAAACAGGCCACGCAGAAGCGGCTCAAGGGCCGTCCCATCGCACGAATCATGCCCTCGATGCTCAGGTAGCCGAGGGAATCTGCCCCGATGCGCTCACGAATCGCGGGCACACTCAGGCGATGGGCGATGAGCTCATCGTAAGTGGCCATGTCAACCCCCATGAAACAGGGATGCTTGATGGGGGGCGACGAGATGCGCATATGCACCTCGCTCGCACCCGCCCGCCGCAACAGCTCGACGATGGGCCGGCTGGTGGTGCCGCGCACGATCGAGTCGTCGACCACGACCACCCGCTTGTCCTGCAACACCTGGGGAAGAGGGTTGAACTTGAGCGCCACGCCCGTCTTGCGTACGCCGTGATCGGGCTGGATAAAGGTGCGCCCAATGTACCGGTTCTTGATCAACCCCTCGCCGTACGGGATGCCCGCTTCCTGCGCATAGCCGATCGCCGCAGGCGTGGCCGAATCGGGCACGGACATGACCAGATCAGCCTCTACGGGATGCTCGCGGGCCAACTGTCGCCCCAGCTCTTGCCTGACCTCGTGGATCAGCTGACCATCGACGATGCTATCGGGGCGTGCGAAATAGATATACTCAAAGATGCACAGGTTCGGTTTGCCCGGCAGAGCCCCCTCGATCATCTCCAGGCCAGAGGCGTCGATCTTGACGATCGAGCCAGGGGCGATCTCCCTGATGTCCGAAGCGCCCACCGTCTCCAGGGCGCAGCTCTCCGACGCGACCACCCAGCCGCCGTTCAGGCGCCCCAGGCTGAGCGGGCGAAATCCCCACGGATCGCGCACCGCGTAGAGCGCATCACGGGTCAGGATCGTCAGGCAATAGGCCCCAAGGGCCTGGCTCATGACCTCCTGGATGCGTTCGACCCAGGTATCGCCGGCGGCACCCGCCAACATCTGAATCAGCACCTCCGAGTCGCACCACGAGACAAGGCCCACCCCGCGTGAGAAGAGAGCTTGCCGCAACGTCTCGGTGTTGACCAGATTGCCGTTGTGAGCCAGTCCGACGAACCCCAGAGCCGACTCGAGCAGGAAAGGCTGGGCGCTCACTGCGCGAGAAGAGTCGGCGGTCGAATAGCGTGTATGACCGATGGCGATGTGCCCTCGCAGGGGGCGCAGCTTCTCCTCATCAAAGACCTGAGAAACCAAGCCCATCTGCTTGTGCAGCACAGCCCGTGAGCCATCCGACACAGCAATGCCCGCACTCTCCTGGCCGCGATGCTGGAGCGCATACAATCCGAAGAAGGTGATACGCGCCACGTCCTCGCCGGGCGCATAGATGCCAAAGACGCCACAGGCCTCATTCCACCTGTCGCCCCGGCAGGAGCCAGCGGTTGACTGTACTATCTGAGACATCGATCTCACTTCCTGAGGTCCAAAGCTATCGGTCAAAAGCTCGCACCATCGGCTCTACTGCAAGCTGGCATCGGCGTCCGCGATGCTCTGTGTCATCTGAGCCTGGTAGGCCACGATCCGCTGGCGCAAGGCGGCATCCGACAGGGCCAGGATCTTGGCTGCCGCCAGCGCCGCACCCTCTGGCTCCAGGACGAGCGTTGGGGCCACCCCGCTCGGCATGCGCAACGAGGAATAGATGTCGGCGCCCCCAAAGGCGGAGGAGATCGGTGGACAGGTGATGACCGGATGCGGCGTGTTCGCGTCCACCATGCCGCCCAGTGCATTGGAGCGACCCGCCACGGTGATCAAGACGACCGGATCGGTGACATCGTTGAGGCTTTCGAGAAGCGCCAACAGGTGTCGCACGCTCTTGTGCGCCGAGGCCACGCGCAACGTGTAGGCGATGCCGAACTCCTTCAGCAAGCCAGCGATTCGGTTCGCATGCTCCAGGTCGCTCTTGGAGCCCATGATGATGACGACTTGAGCGGGCATTGGCCTAATCTCCTTGGCTGGTTGAGATGCACCTGGATCTTACGCGACGAACTGATCCGTGAGCTCGGCGACGGTTGCGTACTTGGCCAGCAGCTGAGCCAGACGCTCGTCGGTCACCTCGGGCATGTCGCGATAGATCTGCTTGTCCAGCATGCGGTCCTTATCGCCACCGGGCCAGATGCGCCACGAGTCGTTGTCGATCACATCGGCCACCAGCAGACGGCCGTCATCGACGGCGCGCCCGAACTCGATCTTGCAGTCCACCAGGGCCACATCCTGCTTGGCCCAGGCCGCCTCGAGGATCTCGAACACCCGGCGTCCCGCACGGCGCATGGTCTCGATCTCGTCCTGGTTAGCAACGCCCATCTCGACGATCTGCTCGTCCGTCACCAGAGGATCATGTAGGGCGTCATCTTTGTAAAAGAACTCGACCACGGTCGGCTCGAAACGCGTGCCTTCGGCGATCTGCGGGTTGCGCCGAATGTACGAACCGGTGGCGATGCGGCGCATGACCACCTCGAGGGGGATCATGTCGCACTTGGTGACCAGGTTCACATGGTCATCCACCATGCCCACATAGTGAGTGGCAACGCCGTTCTCCTCCAACAGGTAGAAAACGTTCGAGGTCGTGCGACAGGCCAGCTTTCCCTTGCCGGGCAGCGTGTTGCGGCGCGCCCCATCTCCTGCCGATAAGCCATCCTTGTGCACCATGTAGACCATGTGCTCCTTGTCAGGATGAGCGTAGATGATCTTGGTCTTGCCCTCGGCCAACTTGGCGCCGTACTCAACCTTCGATCCCATGTCGCTACCTCCCTTGATCTGGCGATTGTCTTTCTATGTTGAGGGCCGCCCGAATCTGGGCACTCAACGCCCGACAGCGCTCCGGCGCATCCCCAAGGCCAGCGCCCTCGGCCATGATCGCGCGAATCTCCGCCGACGTAAGAAACGCCGACATTTCGGCGTTCGCCGCCAGCAGGTCGACCAACGGGTTGGGCTCGCCCCGTTGCACAGCCTCCCAGGCGGTCATGCTGCAGGCGCGAATACTCTCGTGCATGGCCTGGCGGCTGGCTCCGGCCTTGACGAGCGCCATGAGCAGTGGCTCGGTGGCCGCAAACGGACCGAAGGTCTCGAGGCCCCGCTCGATGGCTTCGCGTCCGAACTGCAAGCCGTTGATGACGCGGGTCAGGCGCGTGAGGATATCGTCGATCGCCAAAAAGGCGTTGGGCAGAGTGATGCGGCGGTTGGCTGAATCGTCGAGTGTGCGTTCGAGCGCCGAATGGGCCGCATTGTCCCACGCGACCCGGGGAAGCTCGGCGACATAGCGCGCCAACGAGCAGATGCTCTCCGAGGTGACCGGATTGCGCTTGAACGGCATGGCCGAAGAGCCCACTTGCAGCCGCCCGAAAGGCTCGGCCATCTCGCCGAACATGGGCGACTGCAATAGGCGCAGGTCCAACGCGAACTTGTAGGCCGACTGGGCGATACTGCCCAGCACGCACAGGATCTGATAATCCAGCTTGCGGGGATAGGTCTGCGTGCTGACGGGGAACGCCTCCAGACCCAGCTGCTCCATGACCCGCGCCTCCATCTGGCGGGGCGTAAGCGTAGATCCTTCGAGCAGATGGTCGTAGGAGGCGGAGGTACCCACGGCGCCCTTGAACCCCTTGCCTCGGATGCGGGTCAGCATGCCATCCAGGGCCTGCAGATCCTGGTGGAAATCCTGGGCGTACTGGCTCAGACGATAGCCGATGGTGGTCAGCTCAGCGGGCTGGAGGTGCGTATAGGCCATCGTCGCCGTCTCGGCCTCGGCCTCGATCTGCTGCACCAACGCCTGGAGCACGTCGGCCAGGCGCTGCCGGACCAACTGTGCGGATTCGCGCAACCGCAGCGCGTCGGCATTGTCCTCCACGTCCATGCTCGTGGCACCCAGATGGATGATGCCGCCGCCAACAGGGCACTGCTCGGCATAGGTTCGCACCTCGGCCATCAGATCGTGGCGCAAGGCCGCCTCGAGCTCCTCGGCGCGCTCGAGATCGATCTCCATCTCGTGCGCCCGCAGATCGGCAAGCTGCGCCTCGGTGACCAAGCCGGCCTCCGCCTGGGCTGTCGCCAGGGCGACCCAAATGCGCCGCCAGAGCCGTCGTTTGTTGACCTCCGACCAGATAGCGCGCATAGCCTCGCTGCCATAGCGCCAGGTAAAAGGCGAAAGATAGGTTGCATGTGTAAATGGCTGCATGGATTCCATTCTGTTTGGCTGGCAGAGCCGAGGCCTGGCTTTGCGTCTAAAAGTCAGCCGCGGCCACAAGCCCATTTCTAAAGAGCCCGAGTCCCATCCCGCCGGA
>JAFGLK010000289.1 GCA_016928125.1 Anaerolineae bacterium | reverse complement strand
GGCGCGGCACCACCTGCCCCTCTGCGATCACGCTGCTGTCGCTGACCGCTTGGGCCAGATCGGGCGGCAGCGTGGTTTTCTGGTGGCCGCCGGCTGCCACGCTGCAGCCTGTCCCTATCACTACACCCAACAGCAGGACCACCGTCCGCATCAGGCGATGCGATCTCTTGCTCCACATACTAGATCTCCCTTTGGTGTCACATGGCTCTGGCAGGCAAGGGCTGCCCCCAGGGTCTCTTTACGATCCGACTCATTCATAGGCCAGCGTCTCGCGGACCGTGAGGCGCGAGGCATTGCGGGCCGGCAGATAGCTGGCCAGGGCGCTCAGCGCCACGATCAGCGCCAGCAGAATCCAGGTGCCGCTGATTGAATAGGTAAAGGTTAGCGGCGCGCCCAGCAGGGGCAGGCCCACCGCATCGCTGAGCGCCCTGCTCAGCGGCAGCGCCAGAAGGCTCCCCAAGAACCAACTGAGCAAGCCGATGAGGATGCCCTCGCGAATGAACACCTGGGCCACGCTCCGGTTGGCGGCGCCCAGCGCGCGCAGCACGCCGATCTCGCGGGTGCGTTCCAACACGTTGATGCTCATGGTGCCCATCAGGCCCAGGCCGCCCACCAGAGCCAGCAGCAGGGCCATGATCAGCAGCAGATAGATCACCACGCCAAAGGTGACCTGCGCCTCGGAGCGCTCGGAGACGATGCTGCCGACCCCCCGCACACGCATGCCGGCCTGCTCGAAATGGTCCTCCAAGGTCCCGGTGGCCCGCACAATGGCCTGCTCATCCTCAAAGGTGAGCGCCACCAATGCGCTATCGGCCCGCCCCACGGTGCGGCTGATCTGGGCGACATAAGGGTAGTTGCCGTAGGCCATCGGCACCATGATGCCCAAACAGATGCCCACCACGTGGAAGGGTTGCTCGCGCCCAGCCACCTTGAGCACGATTTCGCTGCCCAACGAGACATCGGGCTCCTCATCGATCAGGTTCGCGGTCACCACCACGGCGTTTTCGTCCTGCGGCAGCAGCCATCGCCCGGCGACGATCTTGGGCGGGCACACCAGCGGCGAGTCCGCTCGCGGCGCAATCAGGTAGATGGTCTTGCCCTCGCTGCCATCGGGCCGCACCCGGCGCACCGGAACCTGGGTCCAGACATCCACATCTGCCACGCCCGGCACCTCGCGGACGCGCTGTTCGATCTCGGCGATGCGATAGGGGCGCGAGAACATCACCAGGCTGTCAAAGTTCCAGAAGTTCAGGATATCGTCGATGGTGCGAAAGAGCGACGCCCGCACCGCCAGCACGCTCACAAAGATGGCCCCTGCCAGCGTCAGGGTGCTCAGGGTGAGGGCCAGGCGCCCCTTGCTCCGGAAGGTATTGCGCAGCGACAGCAGCCAGGGGCGGAGAAGCCTCTTGCGCGCGAACCAGAGGTTGGCCCCCGAGATCAGGCGCTCGATGGCGCCCGAGCCATAGCGCCCCTTGGCGCTGCGGTGGCTGCTCATGGCCTCCGCCGCCGTCAGGCGCAAGTTAGCCAGAAAGGGCGGCAGCGAAGCCAGCACCGGCACCAGCAGGCCCACCAACACCTGGAGCGCGCGCGCCTGCCAGGGCATCTCGAGCGTGACGATGTCAAAGTTGAACAAGGCCGCCATGAAGCGGCTCAGGGCGCGCGCCCCCACTGCGCTGAGCGGCATCGCCACGAGGAGGGCCAGGATACCATAGGCCGCCACCATCGCCAGATACATGGCCAGAAGCTGACCTGTGCGCGCGCCGATGGCTTTCATCACGCCGATCTGACGCTTTTGCTGGGCCAGCAGGGCCGAGATGGTGTTGATGATCAAAAAGGCGCTAAGAAACAGCGACAGAAGCCCCAGCGCGCCCATCAGGACCAGGACCGCCTGGAGGATATCATCGAGCGGGACCTGGCCCGGCTCGGCTGTGAAGCTGAGGGGGATGGTGTAACCGCTCTTCTCGGCCTTGGTCTTGACCTGCGCCAGCACTTGTGCCGCCATATGGGGATCGTCAGCCTGCTCGGCCACCAGGTGAAGCTCGTTGAAGCCATAGGGCTCTCCGAACCATTCCACGGTCTCAAACGAGATATAGCCGTAGGGCGTATTGTCGAACTGGGCCGGCAACTGAGCCAGGTCATGCACCGTACCGGCGATGCGCAGCGTGCGCTTTTTCTCGTCCGGGGTCTCGATGATCACGCGGTCGCCGATCTCCGCCTCGACTACCGGCAGCGCGGCGCGCTCGATCAGGATTTCGCGCTCGGGCGGGGGCCAGGCCCCGCGCTCGGGTCGAATCAAGTTGACGCGCATCTGGCGATAGTTCTCCACCGCAAAGATCGTCAGGCCGGACCATTCGCCCGCGTCCACCTGCACGCGCGCCTCGATCACGCGCCGAGCGTCCACCTCCGCCACGGCGGGCAGGGCGCGCACCGACCGCACGAAATCGTCGTCAAAGGGCTCGAGCGTGCGCACCGTGCCGCTGGCGGGATGGATCGCCCGGTAGCTCCTTGCCATCTCGGTGGAGAGGATGATGCGCGAGCTGACGATCATGCCCACGGCAAACAGGCCCACAGCGATCGAGAGCACGATCAGCATCGTACGGGTTTTGTTGCCCAGCAGGTCGCTCAGCACCTTGGTCCAGCGCGAGGCCAACATCTCTAATTCCTTTCCGGCGCGGCGGGCGCCTCGACCGGGGCGGTGTGGAGGACGCCGTCGGTCAGGGTCAGCGTGCGGCTGGCGCGTCGCGCCATGTCGCGGTCATGGCTGGCCACGATGACCGTCTTTCCTTGCGCCGAGAGCGCCCCCAAGATGTCCAGCACCGCCGCGGCGGTGCTCGAGTCCAGGCTGCCCGTCGGTTCATCGGCCACCAGAATCGGCGGGTCATTGGCCATGGCGCGGGCGATGGCCACCCGCTGCTGCTGTCCGCCAGACACCGCCGTGGGGCGTTTGCGCGCATGTTCGGCGATCTCCATCTGCGCGAGCAGATCCATGGCGCGCTCGCGTCGCCGACAGATCCTCAGATGGCCTGCGAAATCCATCGGCAGCATCACATTGCGCAGCACCGTCATGCCGGGCAATAGCTCAAAGGTCTGAAACACCACGCCGACCGTGCGACCGCGCCAGGCGGCCGACTGCTCGGGCCCCAGGCGATGGACGGGCGCGCCGGCCACCCAGATCTCGCCCGCTGTGGCGCGATCGAGGCCGGTGAGCACGTTGATCAGGGTGGTCTTGCCGCTCCCCGACTTGCCCAGGATCGCCAGGAACTCGCCACGTTGCACCTGCAAGTCGATCCCCTTGAGGGCCGTCACGCTGCCGGCCAGGCTCTCGTAGCGCTTGACCACGCCGCGCAGTTCGATGAAGGCATGTCCGTCTCTCTGATTCATGGCTGTCTCTCCATCTTCGCCCACAAGACCTCTTGATGGCCTATCAGTTCCAGCGCTCATCCACGATCTGGCCATCGGCCAGAACCACCGTTCGCAGCGTTCGCTTGGCCAGCTCGTTGTCGTGGGTGACCATCAGGATCGTCTTGCCGTCCTGCACAAGCCGCTCGAACAACCGTAGGACGGTCTGGGCCGACGCGCTGTCCAAATTTCCCGTGGGCTCGTCGGCCGCGAGGATCGCCGGGTCGTTGGCCAGGGCGCGGGCGATAGCCACACGCTGCTGCTCTCCCCCAGAGAGCTCGGCCGGCAGCCTGTGAGCCTGGTCCGCCATGCCCACCAATTCGAGCAGGTAGAGCGCCCGCTCGGGTCGCTCGCTCACGTCGATGCAGCGGCCATAGTCCATGGGGAGCATCACGTTCTCCACGGCGGTGAGGGCAGGCAGGAGCTGGAAGAACTGAAAGATGACCCCCACGTTGCGCCCCCGCCAGATGGCGATCTGTTCTTCGCTCAGGGCATGTACGGGCGTATGAGCCACCAGCACCTCGCCCGCCGTCGGACGATCGATGCCGGTGATCATGTTGATCAGCGTGGACTTGCCGCTGCCCGACTTGCCGATGATCGAGGCGAATTCAGCCCGCTCCACCGTCAGGTCCACGCCCCTCAGCGCCGTGAACTGCCCAGCCTCGCTTTCATAGGTTTTGACCACCCGGCGCAGATCGACCAGATGGCCGTTGGTCGAGAGGGCGCTCAAGTCAGCATTTCTGCGCTTGACCTTGCGTGTGATAGCCATCGTCTTGCTCCTCATTTCCCCTGGACGGCAGGCGCTCGAGCCGCAGGAGCGGCAGATGCAGCCGTTGCAGCTTGGCCAGCAGGCCGTATAGCGCCGCCTCATCGGTCAGGACGCCGCGCAGGACGGTCACTGGCCCGTCCGGCCCCCCATGCTCCTGGGTCAGGGTGAGGCCCTCGAACCAGTCGGACCAGGCGGGCCCCAGGTGTCCCTGCACCCGGATGACATATCTCCTGGCGTCGTGCATGTGGCCCCCCTGTCTCGCCTGTGTCCCGGCGTGCCCTGGCCTGCATCGTGTCCGACCTCAGTCTAGCCCATGCGACGTACAGGTGTGACTGGCCAAAAGTACAGTCCAGGTACAGGCGATCTGGAGGGGGAAAGAGAGGTCAGAGAGAGAGAGGCGAGCGGCCTGGGGCGAGACGGTCCGGCGTTTGGGAGGACGTGGGGCTCACAGAGCAGGCCCTATGTGGCGGGGAGTATGCCGAGCATGCGGGCCTTGACGATGGCCTGGGTGCGGCTGGTCACGTTCAGCTTGCCGTAGATATTGCTCGTGTGCCACTTGACGGTCCGCACCGTGATCGAGAGCCGCTGCGCAATCCGCGCGTTCGACAGCCCCTCGGCCACCAACTGGAGCACCTCAACCTCGCGCTCGCTCAAAGGCTCCACCAGCTTCTCTACCAGCGCCTCGGCCTCGGGCGGGCGTGACGGGCTCGGCATGGCCGAAAGCAGACGACCGATGTAGACGGGCGCCATGCCCTGAGAGGCCGCCTCATACAGCAGCCTGGCCATCTCTGGCCCCACATCCGCGAAGCTCGCCACAAACCCCTCGGGCTCGCCCAGGGCGAGTGCCTCCTCAAGGGGCATGAGGGCCTCGACCGCGCGCCCCGCCATCCAGAGGGCGAGGGCGCGTAGGGCAAGCATCTCGATCAGCGCCGTGACTCGGCCTTGTTGGCGCGCCACGGGCAGCAGTTGATCCAGCATGCGGATAGCGGCCAGGGGTTGGTCGCGCGCGAGAAGCAGACGGGCGTGCGTCAGATACTTGGCCTCGCGCATGACGTGGCTCAGGAAAAAGGCTTCATCGCTCTCGTCCGGCGCAGGAATCGTGGGGCTGGCGCCCAGGCCCTGCCTCTCCGCCCACCGCTCCGCGGCCGGCAGATCGCCCTCGGCGATGGCCAGTTGGGCTGCATGCAGCTCCACCAGCGTGTCATCGAGCTCTGTGGCATCAAACCGGGCGGCCAGGTCGCCGGCCTCATCCAGGTACTCGCGCGCTACTTGCAGCTCGCCGCGCCCAAGCTTGAGGCGCGCCAAGGAAATGTAGGCATCGAGCGTGCCGATCTCGCCCCAACGCCGCGTCAAGGCGAGGCCCTGGGTGAGATAGCGCTCGGCCTCCTCCACCCGGCCCCAATGTCGCGCCACCTCGCCCAGCCCGAGCAGGGCCGATCCAGCGATGGGCAGCCGTTCGTCTTCCCCTCCACCTGGGCTGGCCAGATCGAGAGCATGCTGATAGACATCCCAGGCGCGCTTGAGCTGGCCCTGTTGAATAAGCATCTCTGCCACATGGCAGTGGGCGATCACGGCGATCATCGGGTTGCCGGCCCGCTGAGCTCCGTCGCCAGCTCGCTCGAATGACTGGATGGCGGCGTTCAGATCGCCTCGCAGCGAGTGGCACATGCCCAGGCACCACGTCACGACATCGCGCAGGAAGGGGTTGTCCGGCGGTATCGCCTGCAGCGCCTCCTGGTTCACGCGCACGGCCAGAGCCACGTTCCCCTGGAGGATGGCGATCAAGGCCCGCAAGGGGGCCAGATAGGTCGGCGCGCCCGTCTGATCGGCGTCGGCCTGGGCTATGTGCGCCTCAACCTCCCTTAGAGGCCGTCCAGCCAACAAGAGAGCCCAGGCGTAATAGACGCATAGCGTGGGGTGGGCGCTCACCACAGCGTCGGGGAGGGCGTCGGCCCAGCGCAGCAGTGCGCCGATCTCGCTGTGCATCAAGGTCGCTTCGGCCGTGCGTTCGATCAGATCGGCTGCACGCCCCATGTCGTCGGCCTGCAAGGCATGTTCGATCGCCTCGGCCGTCATGCCGTGCCGGGCGTACCAGTCGGAAGCGCGCCGGTGTAGCGCGGGGATCAGGTCGCGCTGATCATGTCGCAGGTGGTTACGCAGGAACTCGGCAAAGAGGTGATGGTAGCGGTACCAAAGGCCCTGGTCGTCCAGCGGCACCAGGAAGAGATTGGCGCGCTCCAGCCGATGCAGCAGGGCGTAGCTATCGTCGCGCCCCGTGACCGCATCGCAGAGCGGGGCCGTGAGCTGATCCAGCAGGGATGTCTGGCAGAGAAAGTCGTGAATCTCGATAGGCTGCTGGGCCATGACCTCGTCGGCCAGGTAATCCATGATATGCCGGTGGCTGCCCCCGAAGGCGGCCACAAACGCGTTGATGCCCTGCGGGGGGCGGCCTTGCATCGAGAGAGCGGCCAGTTGCAGTCCTGCCGCCCACCCCTCCGTGCGCCCCGCAAGCACCGCAATGTCTCTGGCCGACAAGCTGAGCCCCATGATCTGATTGAGGAAGCTGGCCGCTTCGTTCGGAGTGAAGCGCAAGTCGGCGGCTCGAATCTCGGTCAATTGGCCCCGCGCGCGCAGGCGGGCCAGGGGCAACGGTGGATCGGTGCGGCTGGCGATCACCAGGTGGAGTGTGGCGGGCAGGTGTTCGAGCAGGAATGCGAGGGCCTGGTGAATGGCGCCTTCCTCGATGAGGTGATAGTCGTCCAGCACCAGGAGGACATGGCCCCGCGCCGTGGCCAACTCGTTCAGCAGATGGGTGAGCGCACTTTCGATCTGGGCCGGCGAACGCCCTTCGCATTCCAGGAGAGCCAGCGCCTCGGCGCCCAGCCCGGCCCGCGCCTCGTTCAGCGCGGCGAGCAGATAGCTCACAAACCGCGCCAGCTGATTGTCCTCAGCATCCAGCGAAAGCCAGGCGCAAGCCCAGGCCGACGGACCGTTCTGTCCCTCCCCAGATAAGTGGCGCAGCCACTCGGCCACCAGGGTGGTCTTGCCAAAGCCGGCGGGGGC
>JAFGLK010000288.1 GCA_016928125.1 Anaerolineae bacterium | reverse complement strand
CTGCGCTTTGAGCTGATCTTCTCCGACCTGGCCCTGGTCGAGGCGCGCATCGAGCGCATGCAGAACGGCCTGCTCAAGCGCGGCCCCCAGGCCGCGGCCCTGCAAGCCGAGCTGGCCCTCATGCAGCGCCTGCGAGAGGCCTTGGAGGCGGGCACGCCCATCTCCGAGCTCGATCTGACCGACGACGAGGGCGCCCTGATTCGCGGCTTTCAGTTCCTCTCGGCCAAGCCCAGTCTGGTCACGGTCAACCTGAGCGAGGACGCCGAGCTGCCGGATCTCAGTTGGGCCAACCACCGTCGCAACAACGCCGCCCTGGCGCTCAAGGGTGCGCTCGAGAAGGAGATCGCCCAACTGCCCCGCGAGGAGGTGCTGGCCTTCCTGCAGAGCTACGGCATCGTCGAGCCGAGCCTGCACCTGCTGGTGCGCGAGTGCTATCGCCTGCTGGGCCTGATCTCCTTCTTCACCGTAGGCGAGGATGAGGTGCGCGCCTGGACGGTCCGGCGCGGCGCCACCGCTCTCGAGGCGGCCAGGGCGATCCACAGCGACCTGGCGCGTGGGTTCATCCGCGCCGAAGTGGTGGCCTACGAGGACCTGGTCGCCCTGGGCGGCCTGCCCGAGGCGCGTCGCGCGGGCAAGTGGCGCCTGGAGGGCAAGGACTATGTCGTGCAGGACGGCGATGTGCTGAGCATCCGCTTCAACGTGTAGCCCCCTAGCGCGCATTGCCCTGAGGCGCCGCCTTGGGTAGAATCGGACCTACCTCCTGCTCATGGGGCTCAGACACATGTCCCACTCACGCTCTAGAGAACGCATCGTCTGGCTTGTCGTACTCGCCAGCCTGGGGCTTGTGGTCGTGCTGCTTCTGGATCTGTGGCCCTGGTTGCGCGGCGGCTATGGCTGGCGCTGGCCCTACGACCGGCCGCGCCTCTCCGACCTGAAACGTCTCTGGCCCCTGGGCCTGACTCTGGCGCTGTACGGCGGCGGATTGCGCCTTCTGCGCTCCCGCTGCACCGACCTCTACGTCGCCTGGTGCTTCCTGGGCGCAATAGCCGTTCCTCTGGCCTGCCTGGCCTGGTCGGGCTGCCCTTTGGAGCTGCTCTTCACCCGCACCGTCTCGGCCCTCACTACCGGCGGGTTCACCTTGGGCGCGCGCGTCGTCGATCCGATAGAGGCCCTGCGTCGCTGGCCCGAATACATGCTGTCCGCGCGCGACTTTTCCAGCCACATGGCCATCAGCCCGCCCGGGTGGCCGCTGGCGTATGCCCTCCTGACTCGGGCTCTCGAGCGCCTGCCCACGCTCGCCGAGCGGCTCGCCCTACCGCTGCGCACCTTCCAGTGCCACAACATCCCGCTGATGCGCCTGAGCAACCCCCAGATCGCCTCCGCCTGGCTGGGCATCGCAGCCCCGCTGTGGGCGGCGGCCGCCGCCCTGCCCCTCTACGCCCTGGCGCGCCGCCTGACCGACGCCCTCACCGCGCGCTGGGCGGTCGCGCTCTGGCCCCTGGTGCCCTCGCTGGCGCTCTTTAGCGGCACCCTCAGCACGCCCTATCCGCTCCTCAGCGTGACAGCGGCCTGGCTCTTTGGACGCGGGTTGACCGGCCCACGCCGTCGGTGGCTTTGGTTGGGCCTGGCTGGCGCGCTGTCGGCCCTGAGTATCGCCTTCAGCCTCTCCTTCGTGCCCCTGATCCTGCTCTTCGGTCTGTGGACCCTGCTGCATCTGCCGTGGACCAGGGGGCGCTCGGCCGACTCTGCGCGCCGGGCGGCGAGTGTGGGAACGGCCTACGCCCTTGGCTTGGCCCTGGTAGTCGCCGTGGGCGTGCTGTTGGGCGCCAATCCTCTGGCGATTCTGCGCACCAGCTTTGACTTTCATCTGCACCACATCGACCGGCCCTACTGGCCCTGGCTGGCCCTGCACACCTGGGACCTGGGGCTCTTTATGGGCGTCCCGCTCTGTGCGCTGGCGCTGCTCGCGAGCCGCAGCCGCAACGCCGGGGCCGCCGGCCCCCTCGCGCTGGCAACGACCCTCACCATCGCTGCGCAGGTGCTCTCCGGCACGGGGCGCGGCGAGACGGGGCGCATCTGGCTCTTCTTCATGCCTCTATGGCTGGGTGGGGCAGCCCTCATCTTGCGAGACCTCTCGCCCCGGGCCCGACGGGCTGCCCTCGCGGCCCAGATGGTGTGGCTGCTGGTGTGCGTGATGGTGCTGCGCACCGTGGGCACCGGTCTGCACGCGCCGCCAACCTGGGTCGAGGTGAGCGTGGGGCCCACATCGCCCATCATACCCATCGCGGAGGCCCGCTTTGGGTCGCACTTGGCCCTGATCGGCTACGGCGCCCAGCAAGAGCTGGGCGCCGAGGCGTTGACGTTGAACCTACAGTGGCGGATCGAGGGTCAGATCGATGCGCCCTATTACTTCTCGGCCCTCTTGGTCTCGCCTCAGGGGCCACAGGGCCAGGCCGTGGACTGGCAACCCTTTGACGTGCGCTATCCCACCACCTGCTGGCATCTGACAGACGACCCCAGCGCGCTGGTCGACCACGTGACGCTGCCCCTGGAAAGCGGACATCCCAGCGGCGACTGGTGGCTGAGCCTCTCCGCCTTTGTGCTGGATGCGGACGGCAGCCCCAATCGGCTGCCTGTGCGCACGCCCAGCGGGGAGCTGGATGAGCAACTGGGCCTGGGCCCCATCCCCATTGTGGTGTATTGACGCAACGCAACGCGGCATGCGCGGCCGAAGGAGGACGCCCGCGCCTACGGTGCGGCCGTAGGCGCGGGCACATGCGGCGCGTTGCCTAGAGCCGATACAATCTCAACAGAAGCTCGACGAACTCCGGATCGACCACCTCAGGGTCAAAGACCACCACTGCGCCCGGGCGCGACACTTTGAGCACCGGCGTCTTGACCTGCCGCTTGCCCGCTTTGAACAGACCGGCCTTTTCCTGCGCCACGCGATAGAATGTGAGCGCCTCGCCGTCGAACTCACCCGTGTAGCCGTGGGGCGCAATCTTGGCCGATGCCTCGGTGGTGAACTGCTTCAGGGTGCCGCGGCGGATGATGGGGCGGAGCTTGTCCAGTTGATCTTCCATTTTCCTTCCTCATGTGTGTGGCTGATGACTCGGCCCAGGCCTGGTAGCTGGCGACAGGACAGGCGCGCCCGATGCACCCGCCGATCGCGCCTGAAGAGTCCATGCTGCAACGAGAGGAGGACCAGGCTGTCACGCCGATTCCGACTCGGGCGGCGTGCACGGCTTCGGACGCCTTGACTCTGTATCCACCGCGTCCGCCCAATCGAGCTCACAAGGGTCCTGCCACACCACCACCAGATGGGTGTGGCAACTGGGGCATAGCACATGCTGCCCCAGCGCCGGCTCGCCCGGAACGATGAACTCGTGGTCACACTGCGGACAGAGCGCCAGCGCCATGGACGGTCTCCTCTCTCCGTCGGGTCGGCCTTCCGCAGCGTGCCGCGGCACCGCCCGGTTAGGCGCATTATGGCACATCGCCGTGACAAGCACGTGCTCGACGGTGTGCCAAAGGCGCGCCAAAACGGGGGCGCAGGGTGACAACGTGACCACAGGCGGCCAGCTCAGTCGCGGGGCAAATCCAGACGGTAGCCGATGGCCGGGTCAGTGACGATGTAGCGGGGGGCGCGCGGATCTGGCTCGACTTTGGTGCGCAAACGGCGCACCAGGCCGCGCACCAGCTCGGGGCCGGCGCCGGCCTCATAGCCCCAGACCCGCTCGACGATGATGTCTGTGGGCACCGTCTGGCCGCGATGTAGCATCAGAAGGTAGAGCAGACGGAATTCGAGCTGTGTCAGACGCCGCACCGGGTGGCCTTCCAGCTGCACGGTGCGCGTGGCAGGATCGAGGCATAGCTCGCCCAGGCGGAACGACGGCAGCAGGCTTAGCGGCGTCCCCGCGCAGCGCCGCAGCAGGGCCTTGACCTGTTCCACCAGCACACGCATGCTGTAGGGCCGAGCCAGGGCCACGTCCGCACCGGCGGCCAGGGCCTCGCACAGCTCGTCCTCATCCCAGGCACGCGCGATCACGACGAGAGGCACCTGGCTATCGCGACGGACGCGACGCACCGACACCGCCAGCGGCCCCTGGCGCAGGCCCAGCAAGACCAAGTCCGTGGGGCTATCGATGAAAGCCTGCATGGCGCGCTCCAGGTCGGGCATGACCGTCACCTCGATCTCGGCCCGCCTGAGGGCATAGAGCAGTAGACTCGCCTCGTCCGCCTGACTGCAGATCACCAGGACTTGCATCTCCCCACCCTCAGAGCCGTGCCCTGCTGCCGCGCGTTTTGGACTCGCCACCATTATACGCAATCCCTCACCAACGCGCACCTGGCGCTGCCTTCCAGCAGCACGCTACCGAATGGGGAGATCGTCGCAGGCCGGATGGCGATGCTCTGCATCGCCGCCCAGTCGTGGAGAGGGCGCCAAGCGGAAGAGCGGGGTGGGTGTCTGCATGAGGAGCCGCCCAATTGAGGGGGGAGGAGGCGGCCCTCGATCACCGTATTGGGGGGAGGCCGGTGAGGGCCCTTCCCGCCTTGGCGCCCAAGAGGGACTGCAAGTGATCCGCCAACGACGCAGATCATCGCATGCGCCGTGCCTGCGAGCAGGTTGGCGCTGGACGCTCAGCTGAGGAGGTGCCTTCGCACTTCCGAGACGATGGCGGGGCGATCAGTATGCCACTCAGATCACCCGCGTGGGCGCTTTGGGCGTACACTGCCCGACCCTAGCCATCCGCCTTTCCGTGCGACTGCCTCCCTCCCCCGCGAGCGGTTCTGCTCTCATTCAAGCATAGATGCCGACCGGATTTTCTACGCTAGCCATCCGAATTCCTGACCTTTTCCCGACAGATTCCTGACGAGCGTCTCTCAGACGGCCGGCCGAACTGGACAGGCTGCCGCGGCGAGTCTATGATCGGCGCGACAATTCTCTGTCGACCAGGCCCGAGAGGAGCTTGAGCGTGTCCACCCACTTTGACTATGAGGCCTCTGCGATCCATTCCGTCTACGATGAGGCCAGGCGCTTGCCTCCCGAAACGCTGCAGCTCTGGATGAACGCCGTGGCCCGCTTTGCGCCGCCCACGGACGTGAGGGTGATGCTCGACATAGGCTGTGGCACGGGACGCTTCTTGGAGCCTCTGGCCCGTGGCCTGCGGGCCCAGGCGTTGGGCCTCGATGGCTCGCTCAACATGCTTGGCGAGGCTCGGGCCAAGCTCTCATCGGGCGCCACCGGCCTGACCTGCGCCTTGGCCGAGGCCCTGCCCGTGCGCACTGGCTGCGTGGACCTCGTGTTTCTGTCCATGGTCTATCATCACCTGGCAGATCGCGACGCCGCCCTGAGAGAATCCCGACGCGTTCTCCGTCCGGCGGGGCACCTCTTGGTGCGCACTGCCACGGCTGAACGCTTGGACAGCCATCTCTGGCTCCGATTTTTCGCTGCCGCGCGCCCGATCGAGGTGGCGCGCACGCCCTCGACGGCGGAACTCGTGACGCGGGCTGGGAACCAGGGCCTAGCTCTGTGCCACCACGTCGTCATCCGGCAGCCCTTCGCCCCCGAACCCGTCGT
>JAFGLK010000042.1 GCA_016928125.1 Anaerolineae bacterium | reverse complement strand
CTGGCCGGCTTGCCGCCCTGGTGCGACTATGGCTACGACCCGCGCCGCGCCGCTGAGATGCTGGCCGATGACGCCCGTGTCGAGCGGACCACGCTGGCCCAGATCGTGACCATGCTCACCTACTGCGTCCGCGGCGAGCGCTTTGGCGACGGCCATTGGGAAGCGCTGCTGGAGGCCGGTCGGGTGCAAGCTCTCTTGCGCCGCCTGGCCGCCCTGCGCGACGCCGGCGTCGTGTGAGGGCTTGAGCCGCACAGTCCCATCTTGTGGAGGTACGATCATGTTCTCATCAACGCGTGAGGAGCCACGCTTGCCCTTCCCGACGGAGATCGTGATCATCCAGGGCGTCGAGTTTGAGGAGTACATCATCCCGGACGACCAGCGCCGAGCGGTGCTCGACCAGCTCTATCCTTTCCATCCCGTGCCCGCCCTGGATGACGAATTCTATGACCTGCACTCGGGCAAGACCTTTCTCGTGCGCGAGTATCGCGTGCTGCGCGAGGGCGGCATGAACTGGTTGGTGAGCCCCTATTTCGAGGAGGGCGGCGGCACCGTCATCGACTGGGTGCCGCCAGAGATGATGGAACAGGATGAGGAGGACTGGTCCGTTTCGGAGGAAGAGGAGGAGGACTGGTTCCTGCCCGACGCCGACGAGGACCAGGGCGAGTGGCTGGCGCGTGAGGAGGACTATTGGGCCTGAGGCCTCGCGGCCGGGGCGAGCCGCCTGCTGCGCGCTTGCGTCGGGCGACAGGCTCGGCTCGCAGGAGTGCGCTGTGACCTTCTTCCAGGTCTGGCTCAGCGGATACTACAGCCCCGGCCGCTTTGCGCGGGGGTTGCTCGATCGGCCTGCGCCCCAGTGGGGGCTGCTCGCCGTCGGCCTGCGCGCCGCCTTGATCTCGCTGGGGCTCTATCTGCCGCTGCACCTGTTGGGGCGCACGCCGCCTCTGCGGTCCTATCTGCCGTTCATCCCGACCGAGCGTTACTATGGCGCCTTGGTCTGGATCACGCCACTGGTGCTTGTGGCCCAGTGGCTTTTGGACGGCGCCTTGACCCATGTGCTTTTGCGTCTGCTGCGTCGCCCCAGCGATTTGGACCAGATTCTGAACATCTACGGCCTGAGCGCATTGGTCGTCGGGGCCTTTCTCATGGTATGGGACTGGGCCTGGATCGCCATCGGCATCGCCTGGGACCCTTACGGCGGCATTGATCAGTTCCTCCTTGGCACAAGCCACCTGGTGTTGGATGTGTGGGGGCTGGTTCTGGCGGTGGTGGCGCTCAAGGGCTTGCTGGGCGTGCCGATCTGGTTGGGCGTCGCGCTCGATCTTCTCGCGGTCGCCGCGTCCTTGCCTCTGGCCATCATGTTCATGCGCTCGCCATTGTAGTGGCATTGGAGGCGTGTGTGATGTCACCAAGAGAGACCCAGCCTGCCGCCACGGTACAGCTCGGCATGTTCGTGGCGCTCGAGCTGATCGACGCGTCGGGCCAGACCGAGCCCCTGGCCGCCCATATCGTCGCGCCCGCGTCTGCCGATCTGGAGGCCGGCCTGTTGGGCGTGGACACGCCTCTGGCCCAGGCCATCTTGGGGCGCAGCGCCGGGGACCAGGTCCCCTATCGCCGCGGCGACATCCAGGCGGTGCGCATCGTGGGCGTGGCCCGCTCTCGCGCCGATGCGGCGGCCGCCGCCGAGCGCCGCCAGGAGGTGCTCAGGAAGGCGCTGGAGGCTGCCGAGCGCACCAACGCCGAGATGTTCGCCTCCTCCTTCACCGGCAAGTGGGGCGACTATGACCCGGACGGCGTGGCCAAATGGGAGGAGGACGGCGACGCGGCACGCCGCTGATTGCGTCGCCCCAATTTGACCGCGCAGGCCCCTCTCAGGTACATTCCCTGTGTTCGCGCCGCGCGTCCGCGTGGGCCCACCGGTGCGCGGATCTATTCCTTATCGAAAGGCGTGGGCAGTATGGATTCCGTCTACGGCTGGACCGGCAGGCTCCTGCGCGTCGATCTGACCTCCCGCTCCGTCTCCCAGATCGCCACGACAGACTATGTGCCCGATATGATCGGGGGCCTGGGCGTGGCGGCGGCCCTGGCCTGGGAGACGCTGGACCCCAGCGTAGAGGCCTTCGACCCCGAGAATCTCTTGATGATCATGACCGGCCCGCTGACCGGCACGCTGGCCTCGGGCGGCGGGCGCCTGGTGGTGGCGGGCATCGCCCCGCAGCAAAAGCCCTCGGTCTTTTCCCGCTCTGGCATGGGCGGCCATTGGGGCGCCGAGCTCAAGTTCGCGGGTTATGATGGCGTCGTGGTGGTCGGCCAGGCCGATGCGCCCGTCTATCTCTGGATTTGCGACGAGGGCGTGGAGATCCGCGACGCAGGCGCCCTGTGGGGCCGGGGCACCTTTGCCACCACCGAGAGCTTGCGCCGCCTGCACGGCGCCAAGACCCGGGTGATCGCCTGCGGGCCGGCCGGCGAGCATCGGGCGCGCATCGCCTCGTTGCACACCGAGACGGGCAACGCGGCCGGGCAGGGCGGTTATGGCGCGCTCATGGGCAGCAAGCGCCTCAAGGCGATCGCCGTGCGCGGCGCCGGCGGCGTGCGCCTGGCCCATCCCCGCGAGTTCCTGCAGCTCTGCCTCGGCGCCAGCCGTGAGGGTTTCACGCCGGCGCGCCACACCCCCAGCATCGCCGAGCGCAGCGGCCCCAACTACCGCACCCGCAAGTGCGGCTTTTGCATGACGCCCTGCAGCCACCGCCTCTACATGGATCAGCCCCGCCAGGATGGCCCCGGCCTCACCGGCTCCGCCCGCCAGTGCTACGGCTTTATGACCACCCACCGAGAGGATCAATCGCCGCGCACCCTGGCCAGCGACCTGGGCCTCAACGGCTGGGAGGTGGCCTACGGGATCATCCCCTGGCTGCAGATGTGCAAGCAACAGGGGTTGCTCCAGACGCTGGACGGCGTCGATTTCCCGGTGTCCGAGAAGCCAATCCAATACCTTCGCGATGTGGCGCCCTGGCCGGCGGAGCTGACCCGCGCCCTGCTGCACAAGCTGGCCTATCGCGAAGGCGAGCTGGGCGATGCCCTGGCCGACGGCGCCTGCTACGCCGCCGAGCGGCTCTTTGGCGGGCGTGGCCAGGACCTGCTCGATCCGGTCTACCCCCGCCGCGCGGGCCAGACCGAGCACTGGGCCGGACACTGGGGGCCGGGCGGCTCGGTGCGCTGGCCCTTCTGGCTCGTGCCGGTGTTGCAGTGGTGCGTGGATACCCGCGACCCGGCCAGCGACAGCACCCATGCCTACACGGTGCATGTGCTGCACTATCTCTCTGAGAACGGGCCCCTGCCTGCCGAGAAGGTGCGCGCGATCAGCGCTCGCGTGTTCGGCCACCCGGATGTGGGCGATCCGACGCTCACCTATGTGCCGCCTGAGCCCAAGCTGCTGCCCGCCATCTGGCACCATCTGCGCGGAGTATTGATCGAGTGCCTGGTGCTCTGCGACTATGAGCACGCCCGAGTGTTCAGCACCTTGAGCGAGGATGGCCAGGCTGACACGGCCCTGATGGCCAGGCTTTTTTCCGCCGCTACCGGCTATGAGACGAGCGAGGCCGAACTCGATCGCGCCTCCGAGCGGGTCTTTCAGCTCTTGCGCGCCATCGACGTGCGCAACCATGGCCGCGGTCGCGCGGTGGATGAGGCGACCCTGAACGCCTTCAGGTCGCCCGGCAAGGACGACGGCGTCGCGCTCGATCGCGAGGCCTTTCTCGGCCTGTTGGATGCTTACTACGCTCGTATTGGCTGGAATCCCGCCCATGGCTGGCCCACGCGTAGCCGGCTGGAGGCCCTGGGCCTGGGCCATGTAGCGGACGGATTGCAGGCGGACGGTCGTCTCGGCTAGTTGAGAGGGAGGAACGCACATGTCCACGTCACGCGAGCGCGTCATGCAGGCCGTGAATCATTGCCAGCCCGACCGCGTGCCCATCGATCTCGGGGGGCACCGCTCCTCGGGCATCATGGCCATGGCCTACGCCCGGCTCAAGGAGTATCTGGACATCACCAGCGGCGACATCTATGTCTATGATTTGGTGCAACAACTGGCCATCATCGAGCCGGTCGTGCTGGACCGTTTTGGCGTGGATACCATCGAGCTCGGGCGCGGGTTCAGTCTGCGTGACGAAGATTGGGCCGACTGGACCCTGCCCGACGGCACGCCCTGCAAGATCCCGGCTTACATCCACCCGCAGAAGGTGGGCGACGACTGGCACGTCTACGACGACCAGGGCACGCTCATCGCCATTCAGAAGGCGGGCAGCCTCTACTTTGAGCAGACCCACTATCCCCTGCTGGGCAGTGACGCCCAGGATTTCCCCGACCTGGAGGCGTCCTTTCCCCACTCGATGTGGAACGCCCTGGGCTCGCCACCAGCGCCCATCGGCTACGATGCGGAGGGGCTCGCCCAGCTCGAGGCCGGCGCCAGGG
>JAFGLK010000041.1 GCA_016928125.1 Anaerolineae bacterium | reverse complement strand
CGCACCGTGCAGGCCGAGACCATGGATGTTTTCGAGTTCAAGCGCAGTTTTGGGTCTCAGATCGCTATGGAGGGCACCATCGGTCTGCAGGGGGTGCTCAAAGACGGCACGCCCGACGATGTGCGCCAGATGGTGCGAAAGCAGTGCGAGGGCCTCATGCCGGGCGGCGGCTGGGTCGGGTCGCCGGGCAACGGTCTCACGCCGGACATCCCGATCGCGAACATCTTTGCTATGTTTGAGGCCCTGGACACGCACGGCCGCTACTAGCCGCGGACGGCTCACACAGGACAGACCAGCGCGATCAGGGACCGCAGGCAGTTGGCAAGACACGGCAGGCCCCGTGGGACCCTGACTCGCGAGGCGGGTAGGCTCACCGGGCTGCATGCGAAGGAGGTCTCATGCCTAACCTGAATGCCGAATGGCCGGTGCTCACCCGTTATGAGGGGCGTCGCCTTGCCCAGGTGGCCCTGCCCTTGGGCGGCATCGGGACGGGGACCGTCTCGCTAGGGGGCCGGGGACAACTCCAGGACTGGGAGCTCGCCGACCGTCCGGCCAAGGGCTACAACGGGGGCCAGGCCCTCTTTTGCCTGTATGCGCGCCCCGAGGGCGGCGAGGGCATCGTGCGCGTGCTGGAGGGCGCGCTTTTGCCTCCTTTTGAGGGCTCTCACGGCGTGCGCGCGCCCTACCATGGCCTGCCCCGCCTGCGCGAGTGCACCTTTCACGCCGCCTATCCCTTGGCCCAAGTCCGCCTGGCGGACCCAGACCTGCCTCTGGATGTGCGTCTGGAGGCGCTCAATCCGCTGATTCCCGCCGACGCCGAGGCCAGCGGCATCCCCATGGCGGCCTTGCGTTTCGTGCTGACCAACAAGAACGCTCGCGCCGTCACCGCGACGGTTTGTGGCACGCTGAGCAACTTTTGTGGAGACGCTCCCGATGGATCCGCAGCGGGCCGCAAGGTGAACCGCTACCGTGAGGACCATGGTCTGCGGGGCCTGCTGCTCAGCGTCGAGGATCTGCCCGAGGGGCATGAATACGAGGGCACCCTCGCCCTCACCACCAGCGCAACGGACGTGAGCTACCGCACGGCCTGGCGGCGAGAGAACCGCTGGCGGGGCGCCATGATCGGTTTTTGGGACGATCTGCTCGAGGACGGTCGGCTAAATCGCCTGGAGCCGGGCGTGGACGACGAGCCGATCGCCTCTCTGGCGGCCCGGGTCAGCGTGCCGCCCAACGGCGAGGCGACGATCCCCTTCCTGCTCACCTGGCGCTTTCCGAATCGACAGAGTTGGAGCCCGCCACCGACCGGCGATGCGGCCTGCGACTGTGGCTGCGAGGGTAAGGCATGTTGCGGGCCGGCGGTGGTGGGCAACCACTATGCCACCCAGTACGCCGACGCCTGGGATGTGGCCACGCGCGCCATGCCTCGCCTGGCAGAGTTGGAGCGCCAAACGGTGCGTTTTGTGCGCGCCTTTTGCGAAAGCGACTTGCCGCCGGTCGTCAAGGAGGCGGCCCTCTACAACTTGAGCACCCTGCGCAGCCAGACGTCGTTTCGCACGGCCGATGGGCGTTTCTACGGCTGGGAGGGGTGCCACGATACCGAGGGGTGCTGTCGCGGAAGCTGCACGCACGTGTGGAACTATGAGCAGGCCTCGGCCTTCCTGTTCGGCGATCTGGCGCGCTCGCTGCGCGAGGTCGAGTTTCTGCACGCCACCGACGAGCGGGGCCACATGAGCTTCCGCATCGAGCTGCCCTTGGAGCGCGCCCGCGAGTACGGCATCGCGGCGGCCGACGGCCAGATGGGATGCATCCTCAAGGCCTATCGCGACTGGCAGCTCTGCGGCGACGATGAGTGGCTGCGCAAGCTCTGGCCGGCGATACGGCGCGCGCTGGCCTACGCCTGGGTCCCGGGCGGCTGGGACGCGGACGGCGACGGCGTGATGGAGGGCTGCCAGCACAACACCCTCGACGTAGAGTACTATGGCCCGAATCCGCTCATGGCCGGCTGGTATCTGGGGGCTCTGCGCGCCGGCGAGGAGATGGCGCGGCACATGGGCGACGAGGCTTTCGCGGCACGCTGCCGCGACCTGTTCCAGCGCGGCAGCGCCTGGGTGGACGCGCATCTGTTCAACGGCGAGTACTATGAACAGCGCGTCATGCCGCCAGCGCCCGATGCGCCCCTCGCCGACGGGCTGCGCTCAAGCATGGGCGCGACCGACCTGAGCGATCCCGACTTTCAGATGGGCCCCGGCTGTCTGGTGGACCAACTGGTCGGCCAGTTGATGGCCCATGTATGTGGGCTCGGCTATCTGCTCGATCCGACCCATGTGCGCGCCACACTGCAGAGCATCCGGCGCTACAATGGACGCAGTGACCTCTATGGCCATTTCAACCCCATGCGCACCTTTGCGCTCAACGACGAGCGGGCCTTGCTCATGTGCGCCTACCCGCGTGGGGGCCGACCCCGGCGCCCGGTGCCTTACTATGCCGAGGTGATGACGGGGTTCGAGTACGCCGCCGCGACCCACATGCTCTATGAGGGTCTGATCGACGAGGGGCTCGCGTGTATCGACAACATCCGGACCCGGTACGACGGCGAGCGGCGCAATCCGTTCAACGAGGCCGAGTGTGGCCATCACTATGCCCGCGCCATGACCTCCTGGGCGGCGGTGTTGGCGCTGACCGGCTTTCACTACACGGCGGTCGAGCAGCGCATGGCCTTTGCAGCCAAAGGCGGCCGGCATTTCTGGTCCACCGGCTGTGCCTGGGGCATCTGCGAGATCACCCTACAGGACGACGAGGCCGAGATCAGCCTCGATGCACTGGGAGGCGCGCTGAGTCTGCGGCAGTTCGCCCTAACTGGCTTTGGCCAGGCGCTATGCGAGGCGCCTTTGCAGGTGGCCCCTGGGAGGCCACTGCACATGACGCTGGCGCGTACAGAGGCCAGCGTCTGAGCCCTGGCCGTCAACGCGCGGCTAGCGGCGCTGACGGAACCAGCGCAACACGATGAGCACCACCACCGCGCCGATGAGAGCCTTGATGATCTCGCCCAGGATGCCAGCGCCAAGGTTGAGGCCCACCAGGCCGAGCAGCCAGCCGCCCACAAAGGCGCCGACGATGCCGACCAGAACCGCGCCGACTAGGCCGAGTCTGATGCCTTTGACGAGCGCATCAGCTGCCACGCCGGCTATGCCGCCCACGATCAACCAGGTGATGATCTGTCCCAGATTCACGATTGTCCCTTCTCGCCGCGGTGCGCGGCGGCAGACGTGTTCTTGTCCGAGGCATCTTGTGGGCCGCATTATGCGCAGCGGGGCTGGCGATGTCAACAGCAGATGGAAGGAGAGGTCCCTGGTATGTCTCAGCCCATCGAACTCGTCCGTCTACGTCAGATCTACAACGATGGCCGCCACAACGCTTTCACCGACCTGGCGCGCTTTCGAGAGCACCTCTATCTGACCTTCCGCAACTGCCCCGAGGGGCATATGCTCTACGACTCGTCGCGCATCCTGGTGCTGCGCAGCACCGAGGGCGAGGATTGGGAGCTGGCCCACGCCTTTGACGTGCCGGGCCGCGATGTCCGCGACCCGCATCTGCTGGTCTTCCACGACAGGCTCTACGTCTACTCAGGCACGTGGCTTGTGGCCGATGGCGGGGCCGAGCGGCGTGATCTGAACGAGCACCTGGGCTATGCGGTGTGGAGCAGAGATGGCGTCCATTGGGAGGGCCCCCTGGCCATGCCGGGCACCGAGGGGCACTATATCTGGCGTGCCGCCGTCTGTGGGCACATGGCCTATCTCTGCGGCCGGCGCAAGCGCGGTTTCGCCGAGACACACACCCAAGAGGAGAGCTGGGCGCTCACCGAGGGCGCCATGCTCCAGAGTGGCGATGGCCTGAGCTGGCGCACGGCGGCCCTCTTCCGCGAGAGCCACGGCGATGAGACGGCTTTTCTGTTCGAGGACGATGGCGCCGTGTTGGCGCTCTGTCGAGGGCGAGAGGGCACTGCGCCGGCCCTGATCTGCCGCTCGCGCCCGCCCTACGAGGCCTGGCAGCGCACCGAGCTGCCCTTCAACCTGGGCGGTCCGCTCCTGGCGCGTTGGGGAAGCTGGCCGGATGGCTCGCCGCGCTACCTGGTAGGCGGGCGCAACCGGGTCGATCCGGAACGCCCCGTCACGATCCTCTACTGGCTTCTGGGCGAGGATCTGGTTGAGGCCCTCAGGCTCCCGAGCGGCGGCGATAATTCCTATTCCGGGTTCGTAGGGCTTTCGCCCACGCGCGGGCTGCTCAGTTACTACTCCAGCCACGAGGCGATCGATCCCGCGCTGCCCTCGGCGAACATCTATCTGGCGGAGCTGCGCATCTAGACGACCAAGCCTCTCAGCAAGCTTGGCCAAAGGCTTGGTCAATGGATAGGGGCCGACGTTCGCCGTCGCCGTGGCTTCAGCGGCGACGCTTTTCGAGTGCCTCTGTGAGAAGCTGGCGCACGACTTGCACATTGGCCTGACCCTGGGTGGCGCGCATCACCTGGCCGATGAAAAAGCCCACCACCTTGGTCTCGCCCTCCAGGTACTGGCCGACCGGCCCGGGGTTCGCATCCAGCACGCCGCCAATGATCTGAGCCAATGCATCGGCATCGCTGATCTGGGTCAATCCCCGGCGCTCTACGATCGCCCGCGCCGATTGGCCGCTGGCGAACATCTCGGTCAGCACCTCTTTGGCGACGGTCTGGTTGATCGTGCCGTCCGCGATAAGCCTCAAGAGCTCCACCAGCCCCTCGGGCGAGAGCCTGGCCTCCCCGATCTCGCTTCCGCTCTCGCTCAAGAGGCGAAAGACCTCGCCCACCACCCAGTTGGCCACGGTCTGCGCCCCAACCTGCCCCTCGGCCGCGGTGACCGCGCGCTCGAAATAGTCAGCAATGACCCGATCCGCGACCAACAAGGCAGCGTCGCTCTCCTTGATGCCCAGCTCGGTCACCAAGCGCCCCTCTCGCGCTTGGGGCAGCTCGGGCAGGCCGGCTTTCAGCTCAGTCAGATAGGCCGCGTCCCATTCCAGAGGCGGCAGATCCGGCTCGGGGAAATAGCGATAGTCCTCCGAGCCCTCCTTGCTGCGCTGGTAGACGGTGCGCCGCGCATCCTCGTCCCAGCCCACGGTGATCTGCTCGACCCGCTCACCCGCGTCGAGCAGACGAGCCTGACGCTCGATCTCGTAGTCGATGGCCAGCCGCACAGAGCGGATCGAGTT
>JAFGLK010000287.1 GCA_016928125.1 Anaerolineae bacterium | reverse complement strand
CTGTCCCTCGAGGTCGACGGCGACCTGCCCGCCTGCGTGCCCGTGCCCGAGCTGCACGAGGCGCAACCGCCTGCCTCGCCCGGGCCATGCGACCTCAGCTCAGGCCGCTGTCGCACACAGATTCGAGCCGGCCTGCCAGCATGACGGGGCGAGGCCAACTGCAAATCCTGCCAGCGCGGGGAATCGGACCTCCTGGTCCGGACCCGCGCTGGCTCCTCGCTCACGGCCTGTGCGCGAAGGCGTCGCCCGTCGAGCTGCGTAGGTGGGAGCACGCCATCTCCGGTGAGGGTCTGGCCTGGGGGGTGGCCGTTGCTACCCTCAGACATCCCAGGTGCCAGTCATTCGGGCTAGACCGCGCCACTGCGCGGCCTCATACCCCGCCCAGAAGACCCGCCCGAACTCGCTCTCGGCGTCGTCCAGCTCATCGCGCCAGCGCCGCAACTCGCTTCGCAGGCGCGCCACGTGCCCCGCGTAGGCCGGGTCATGGGCCAAGTTCGACAGCTCCCAGGGATCGGCCGGGATGTCATAGAGCTGTGTGGTGCGGGTTCCGTTCACCACATACTCGATCAACTTGAAGCGGCCATCCCGAACGCAGCGCTGGCACTCTTTGTAGGCAAAGTACATCGTGTCGCGGATGGTGTTCGCGGCGTCCCGCAAGGCCGGCACCAGGCTCTGACCCTCCACCGAGTCCGGGATCGGGATCCCGACCAGTTCGCACAAGGTGGGATAGATATCGAACAGGTAACATCGCGCCTCGCTGCGCATGCCCCGGGGAATGCCCGGCCCACACAGCACCAGCGGCACACGCAGGCTGTGATCGTAGAGGTTCTGCTTGCCCATCAGGCCGTGCTGCCCCAGCGCCAGGCCATTGTCGCCGGCAAAGACCACGATCGTGTTCTCGGCCTGGCCCGTCTCGCGCAACGCGTCCATCACGCGTCCTATCTGCGCATCGGCGTGGGTGATCATGGCATAGTACTCGGCCAAATGGCGGCGGATCTCCTCAGGCCTGCGCGGCAAGTCGGCCAGCAACTCGTCGCGCACTGCCAACTCGCCATTGTCGAAAGGATGTCGAGTCATGAAATTGGGCGGCAGCTCGATCTCATCTGGATCGTACATCTCTAGATACTGCCTGGGCATAGTGCGCGGATCGTGGGGCGCCATGAACGAAAGGTACATGAAAAAGGGCTTGGCCTTGTCGTGACCTCTCAGGAACGCGACCGCCGCGTCGGCGAACAGCTCGCTGGAGTGCTTGCCGGGCGAGATGTGATCGCACTGTCGGTAGGTCACCTGGTTCGAGGTCCACGGATCTCTGACCATCGGCTGCGCCGGATAACGGCCGGTCGGGTCGAAATGGCAGGCGGGCACGTTCCAGTGATCGTCCATGCCCCCGAAAAAGATCTCGTCTCCTGCCGAAAAGCTCCGCGCATAGGCATCCGAGCCATTGTGCCACTTGCCGGTGCCGAATGTGCGATACCCATGCCGCTGAAGCAACTCGCCCAGTTGCACATGATCCTGAGGGATGCGCTGGCCCTGCCCGTCCAGGTGAAAGAGCGTGCGGCCGGTCATGAGCATGGCCCGGCTGGGCATGCACACGGCCGGCGACGTGCCGCCCATGATATGCGCGCAGGTGAAGGCCGTGCCCTCTCGCACCCAGGCGTCCATATTGGGGGTGTAGATGCGTTCATTGCCCAGGGCATGCACGGTGTCGAAGCGCTGGTCGTCGGTGAAGAAAAAGAGAATGTTGGGCCGGCGCGTCGCGTCATCTGAGGGCGACGCAGCTCGAGTCAGTGTGCTCATTTTGCCTCCCATCGCGATGAGAATGGATATGGCCGCGCTGAGCATACCCGATCTGGACACGGCTCTCAATCGCCGCGAGCCAGATGAGGCTTGCAGCCTCGATGGGCGTGATCTACACTCAGCGCGATGCTCAGACCAGGAGTCTGACCGGAGGGCCGAATCGATCACCTCGAACAAGGGGAGGGCAAGATGGAGCTGCAAGGGGCCGTAGCGGTGGTCACCGGGGCGGCGCGCGGGCTCGGGCGCGCCATCGCGGAGGCGTTGATCGCCAAGGGAGCCGCGGTGGCGCTGGTGGATATTCTGAGGGAGCCGCTCGAAGCTACCGCCCGCGCCCTCAGCGAGGTGGGGCGCGTTCTGCCGATCGTCGCCGATGTCGCCGCTGAGAACCAGGTTACGGCAATGGCCGCGCGGGTGCGGGCCGAGCTGGGACCGATCGATATTCTGATCAACAACGCCGGCAGCCTCAGCGCCATCGGCCCCATCTGGGAGGCGCCCAAGGAGAGGTGGCGCCAGGACATGACCGTCAACCTGTGGGGCACCTATTTGTGTACCCGTGCGTGCGTGAGCGATATGCTGGCCCGAGATGGCGGATACGTGATCAGCATCGTGGGCGCTGGCGTGGATCCGCCACACCTCTATCGCTCCGCCTACGACTGCTCCAAGGCCGGCGTCGTCAAGCTGATGGAAACGTTGGCCAAGGAGGGGGCCGACTTCGGGATCGTGACCTTCTGTGTGTTCCCGGGGGCAGTGTACACAGCCATGACCCAGCACATGCTCGAGAGCCCCGAGGGCAGGAACTGGTTGCCCACGTTCCGCGAGATCTTTGAGCAGGGTCGGGATCGGCCGATCGAGGCCACGGCGCAGCGCGTGGTGGAGTTGGTCTCGGGCCGGGCCGATCGACTGAGCGGGCGCTACATCCGCGCCTGGGTGCCGCTGGAAGAGCTCCTGGCGCAAGCCGACGACATCCTGTCGCGTGACACGCTGACCCTGCGCTTGCACGAGTGAGAAGGCGCCAGATCGCTGGTGGCCTTCAGCAAGTGCGTTCAGGCCGTCTGCGACGCCTCCGGCGGGCCATCTCTCGACAGGCGAATCGTCGCGAAAATCACCGTGGCCAGCGCAAAGAGCGCGGCCGCATAATAGAGCGTGACGTCCATGCCCCAACGCTCGTAGAGCGCCCCAGCGATCAGGGGCGAGATCGCCCCCAGCACGAAGGTGGTGAACGACACCACCCCCAACGTGGTGGTGGCCACGTCCTGACCCACGACGTCCAGCACCGTGGCCGAGATCAGCGAGTAGTCGCTCCGCAAAAAGAGGCCGAGCAGCAGCAGGATCACGGCCAGCCAGCCGCTCTGCCCGAAAAGAGCCAACAGGATCGAGAGCAGGCACGAGCCCGCCAGGGTGGGCACGACGACCGCCTTGCGCCCGATCCGATCAGACAGGTAGCCCATGGCGGGCGTGGCCACGATCGCCAGGGAAAAGACCAGAGCCACATACACCCCGATGGCCCTAGAGTCAAAGCCCAACTCATCCGCCAGGTAGAGGGGCAGGAAGGTGGTGTACACCTGGTAGCACATGGCGCGCAGCCCGGCCACCACATTGACGCGCAGAAGCGTCGGATTTCTAAGCAGGCCCACCGCTTCCCGAGCACTGATTCTCGGCCCGGATCTATTGGCGTCGTTCGCGCGGCCGAGGTCGCGAAAGGTACGCGCGACAAAGAGCGCCAGCACCATGGGGATGAGCGCATAGACGCCCAACACGCCGCGCCAGGAGGCGTAGGCCAGCAGAATACCCGTGAGGATCGGCCCGAACACATCGCCCACGTTCCCGCCCACGCCATGGATCGACAGCGCGGTGCCCCGGCGGTTTGAGAAGCGCAAGGACAAGGCCGCCATGGCGGGTAGATGCCAGAGCGATGCAGACATCGACAGCACCACCATGCCGGCCACCAGCGGGACAAAGGTGGGCGCTATGCTGACGATCAGCCAGCCCAGGCCAAAGATCGCCAGGCAGATGGCCAGCACCAGGCCCCAGTGGCGGCGCACCCGGTCGATGGCCACTCCACCGGGAATGGACACGAGGCCCGAGGCCAACTCGCGCGCCGTCATGATGGCGCCCACCTGCACCGGACCGATCCCCAGGGCGTCGCGCACCGTGGGCAGCATCACCAGAAAGCTTTGATAGACAAAGTGCGAGATGGCATGGCCGCCGGTCACGCCTCCCAGAACCAGGGCGTCCTCTCGGTTGATGCGACCAGTCTCGCGGTCCGTCACGCGGGCCTCTGCTGTATGCGCCACGTCCTGGCCTCCTCGCGGGGCAGATGATCTGCCCAGAGCGTCCGACCGCGTACGCGCTCGGGCGCTCGTCAGGCTGGCGGGCCTGGCCAGGCGCGGCGTGGCCCGCCAGCCTGACGTGGCTTATCTATCGCTTCTCGCGCCAGTTCTTGTCCACGTTGAACCGAAAGTCGCAGCCATCGGGCGCCTG
>JAFGLK010000040.1 GCA_016928125.1 Anaerolineae bacterium | reverse complement strand
TGATCTGACCCATCGCTCCGGACCTCTAGCGACCGGGCAGCGTGAACCCGCGCTCAAAGATCTCGGCCGAGACCATGCGATAGCTGACGCCCAGATAGGCGCTCTCACCGCCCCGCTCGGGGTGCCTCCCGAGTTCGGCCTCTACGACCCGCTCACCCTCGCCTCGTCCAAGCACCGTGAGCTCGACCATATCGCCGGGCTCATACTCCGCCAGTACGTCCGCAAGGTCTCCCTCCTCCTCGAAGGAGTGACCATCGAGCTCCACAATCACGTCACCGACGCGCAGGCCAGCGCGCTCCGCAGGGCTATCCTCCATCACAGTGATGACCAGAGCGCCAAGGCGCTCGCCCGCAAAGGGCTCGAGATCGGGCATGCGTGGCATCCAATCAGGCGGCAGGGGCGATTCAGGGGACGGTTGCAGCCGCCAGGGCTCGATACGGAATTCGAAAGGAGTCTCCTCATCCAGGCGCTGGCTGGCCATCGCCGCTTTGCGGCCCGCCCAGTAGCCGGCGAGGCCGCCTGCCGTGGCGCTGATGGCACAGATCAACAGAATGCCCACAATGATCCCCAGCACAATCCAGACGACACGGTTGCTTGATCTCTCTTCCATCTTTTCTGTCTCCTCTCAGTCGTGTGGCCGGTCTTGGGCATGGTTCCCGCTCACGCCCAACAAGGCCGGCGGGCTTGCCGACGCGGCCCCAACTTGCCAGCCAGCCGAACGGCCTCACCTACTATACGTCGCATGGGAACAAAGAGTTCCCCACCGGCGCCCAGACTGAGCGGAGAGACCGACTTAATCAGACGGGTCAGTCGTCAGCACCCTGTTCGGGCACCACCTGCCAATAGCCTAGTTCCTCGCGAAATGCGTCGGTTTGATCCGGCGAGAGGCGGATATACTTGGCCTCTGCCGTCACCGCAACGCTGCCGTCAGCGAGCCGGATCTCGCCCCGGCCCTCAAGCGTGCGGCTGCGGAGCCTGACCATCTCGCCCACCACGGTGAGAGGAGAGCCAAGCGGCACCGATTTGAGGAAGCGCACGTGCAGATCCACAGTCATGGCCCAGATATCGAGCCCGACCAGGGTGCGGCCGATGGTCTCATCCAACAAGGCGCAGGCGATGCCGCCATGCATCACACCAGGATAGCCTTGATGCTTCTCCTGAGGTGTAAACGTGGCGTAGACCCGCTGGTCTTCATCCTCGTAGAACTGGAGTTTGAGACCGATCGGATTATCGATACCGCACAGAAAGCAGTGACGCGAACTGGGCTGCTTTTTCACGCTTTGGTCGCCTTTCGTCTCGGAGTGTAGGCCCACTCTAGGTGCAGGCCCAAGCTCTGTCAAGACCGGGTGACGAAGACGAGGGGCTAGTGGCCAGTGTCCAACGTCACACTGCATTGACCGAGTCAGCACAGCGTGCTATAATTCGTACATCATAGAGTGAACGCGTTGACGGAGACAAGTAGCCGGGGTGAGCTCCGACAGAGAGCTGCCGGTGGGTGTGAGGCAGTGGGCAGCCTGCGGCGAAATCCCCTCCCGAGCGACTTGCGCAAAGCGATGCTGAGAGCACCGCGCTAAGCGAGTCCGGAGGCCCCCGTTATGGGCGTTGAGGTCGCGCGTCGCCAGACACGCGGCGAAGATAGGTGGCACCACGAGATGGAGGCGCTTCTCGTCCTATGGCGAGGAGCGCCTTTTACGTTTCAGAGTCCGCATAGAGCAGTCGTCCGACGTGAGCCGGGCGACAAAGGAGAGAAAGCCATGATCGATCTGGGCTTCATTCGTGAGCACCCCGAGGAGGTCCGCCAAGCGATGGTGGATCTCAACGCCAGCGCGCCCATCGACGAGATCCTGAGCCTGGATGAGGCGCGTCGCCGCATTCTGCGCGAAGCGGAGGATTTGCGCGCTGAGCGAAACCGGGTCTCGAAGGAGATCCCATCCATCAAGGACCGGGATGAGAAGCAGAAACTGATCGTTGCCATGCGCGCCGTGGGTGAGCGCATCAAGGCGCTGGACGCCGAGCTGGAGCCGGTGCAGGCGCGCCTCGATGCCGCCCTGCTCGAGGTGCCAAACCTGCCCGATCCCAGCGTGCCGATCGGGCCCGATGAGAGCCATAATGTCATCGTGCGCCAGGTGGGCGTTCTGCCAGCTTTTGGTTTCCAGCCCCTGGCCCACTGGGACTTGGGCGAGCAACTGGGCCTCATCGACTTTGAGCGCGGCGTCAAGATCTCCGGCACCCGTTTCTACCTCCTCAAGGGGGCGGGGGCTAGGCTGCAACGCGCTCTCATTGCCTGGATGATCGACGTGCACGTTCAGGAGCACGGTTATACCGAGATCTACCCTCCCTTTGTGGTGCGGGGTGAGTGCATGGTGGGCACCGGGCAGTTGCCCAAGTTCGAGGACAATCTCTATCGCGATCACCAGGATGATCTATGGCTGGTACCCACTGCTGAGGTGCCCGTCACCAATATGTATCGCGACGAGATACTGGACGCGCAGCAACTGCCGATCTATCACGTGGCCTATTCGGCCTGCTTCCGTCGCGAAAAGATGTCAGCGGGCCGCGATACGCGCGGCATCAAGCGCGGCCATCAGTTCGACAAGGTCGAGATGGTCAAGTTCGTGGCGCCGGAGACCTCGATGGACGAGCTGAGCGCGCTCATTGACAACGCCGAGGATATCTGCCGCCGCCTGAAGCTGCCCTATCGGGTCGTACAGATGTGCACGGGCGATCTCAGCTTTAGCGCGGCCGTCAAGTACGACGTCGAGCTGTGGGCGCCCGGATGCGGCGAGTGGCTGGAGGTCTCGTCATGCAGCAATTTCAGGGACTTTCAGGCTCGCCGCGCCAACATCCGCTACCGACCCGAGGAGGGCGCGCGTCCCGAATTTGTGCATACCCTGAACGGCTCGGGGCTGGCCCTGCCGCGGCTCATGATCGCTGTTCTGGAGAACTATCAGGAGGCGGATGGCCGCGTCCTTGTTCCAGAGGTGCTACGTCCCTATATGGGTGGCCTAGAGAGGATCGGCTAGAGCCATCAGGGTGGCCAGTTGAGGGCCGGACAGGTTCATTGGCCCAGTTGCTGCCAGATTGACAGTTTCTGCCCATCTCACTAGGATAGGCCATTGCGACGCGGCTCACCAT
>JAFGLK010000286.1 GCA_016928125.1 Anaerolineae bacterium | reverse complement strand
GATACCCACTCGGGCATCCGCATCGCTCAGGCTCTAGAGCCGCTCCACCTGCTCTGGCTGGAGGAGCCGGTGCCCCCCGAGAACATCGACGCCATGCGCGAGGTCAAACGCTCGACGAGCACGCCGATCTGTGCCGGAGAGAACATCTACCTCCGCTGGGGCTTTAAGGATGTGATCGAGAAGCAGGCTGTGGACATCATCATGCCCGACCTGCCCAAGTGCTGCGGGCTGTCGGAGGGGAAAAAGATCGCCAATCTGGCCGAGATCTACTATATCCCTATGGCGCCGCACAATGTCTGTGGCCCTTTGGGCACAGTCGCCTCCTGCCATTGCTGCGCGGCCGTCCCCAACTTCTTGGTGATCGAGTGGCACTGGCTAGAGAGGCCGCATTGGCACGATCTGATCGTGGCCGATCCGCCCATCATCCAGGACGGCTATATTACGCTCACCGATCGGCCCGGCCTGGGCTATGATCTGAACGAAGAAGCGGCCGAAAAGCACCTGCGCCCCGGCACCAGGCTCTTTGCCTGAGTTGGGGAACTGAGCCCAGGAAGCTGGCGCCGAGGTTTGTCTGCAGCAGAGGGTGTGCCTTCTGGGGATCGCCCAGAAGGCACACCTCACCCCTTGAGGTCACCATGGACCGTCGTCTCGTCGATGTCGACCGCGATTATGAGCAACTCCTGGCGATGCAACGCCGCAGTTGGGAGATCAACTTCCCTGGGGAGCTCTTTTACGAGGCCGCCTTTATGGGGAGCCTGCGCAGCAGCGCACGCCGTGGGCAGGTGTACGTCTACGAGATGGAGGGCAGCCTGGTCGGCTGGCTGTGGTTGGATCTATCGCCATCGCACGATCACGCCCACATCCGGCACATCCAGGTGGAAGAGGCATACTGGGGTCAGGGGATCGGCAAAGCCATCGTAGAGGACGCGATCGCCATATGCGCGCAGCGCAGACGCGAGGAGATCACGCTCAACGTCACCAAAGCGAACGAGCGGGCCATGGCGCTCTATGCCGGCCTGGGCTTTGTGCTGGACGAGGACGACGGGGCGCGTCAGCGCATGCGCTTGACGATCGGCCAGGACTGAGTCTCACTCGCCCAGGCTTACCGTGGCGGTCTGGTCGCCTAGCGTCACTCGATCGCCGGGATGCAGCTTGCGACTGCGACGGGTCTCAGTCTCGCCGTTCACCTGCACCTGCCCATCCTGAATCAGGTATTTGGCCTCCCCGCCAGAGCGGACCAGCCCCATCCACTTGAGGAACTGGTCCAAACGGATCGTCTCTTGCGGTTCCATCCTCATCTCCTCGCGCTCCAGCGGGTGGGGCGACAACACGATATGCTGGCGCGAGGAGGCTCCCAGTCGCTACGGACGGCCGTAGGCCACATAGTCGGGCTCTACCTCCTGCACCCCCACGGGGCGCCCCTCCCGGGCGGAGCGGATCACCGCCAACGTGCACTGCACAGCGCGCACCCCGTCCTCGCCCGTGTAGCGCGGCTCAGAGCTGCTCACGATCGAGTCGACCAGGTGGTGGACTTGATTGATGTGGGCCTGGCTATAGTAGCAGATATCCGATTGCCACACGTCGTCGCCGCCCTCGTCAAAGCGCCAGGTCCGCGTCTCCTGGCCCTCGCGGTGCAACACCAGGTGCTGCTGTTGGCCCTCCCAGAACAGGTTGTGCCCGCCCTCTCCCAGCACCTCGATCATGCCCCGTTCACCGTGGAGGGTGGTGGAAAAGCCGCGCATCACGTCGTACTTGCCGTTGAGGCGCTCGGCGCGCATCCACACGCCCTGTGAGACGCCATCGGCGAACGTCCAGGTGATGATGGGGATATCCTGCGCCGCTGCGCAATAGGGATCGTGCTCGGCCCCCTGCCTCGGCGATATCGAACTCCCCGCGGATGTCACGGCGTACACCTGATCGATGGGCGTGTCGAGGGCGAAATACTCCGCGGCGGCGAAAAAGTGCACCGCATGGTCATAGATCCAGGGATAATCCCCGCCACCTGAGCGTTCCGGATCCACCCGCCAGCTACGATCTTGGGGGCCGGTGTCGATGCGCGGCGTGGGTCGCGCCAGCCAGGCCCCATGCCGCTGCCGCACTTGCAGCGGGCGGCCGATCTCGCCAACCTCGATCAACTGGCGCGCCATCATATGGGATGTGTTGAACACATAGCTCTCGCCGACGACCAGTTTCACGCCGTTCTCGCGGGCAGCGGCGCAAGCCCGCAGCCCCTCCGCCACGCTGCGGCAAAAGGGCTTTTCGCAGTGGATGTGCTTCCCAGCCTCGGCTGCCTGGATCGTCATCGGGGCATGCAGGAAGGTGGGCGTGGCGATGTCCACGGTGTTCACGTCAGGGTCAGCCAGCATCTCAGCGTAAGAGGTATAGACTCTGGGGATGGCATGCGCCTCGGCAAAACGTTGCGCTCGGCCCCCATCAAGGTCGCACACCGCCACGACCTGCGCCTCAGGATGGCTGGCATAGCCTTTGATATGCGCATTCGAGACCAGCCCCAGGCCCACCATCCCAACACGGACTGCTCTAGCTCCCTCGCTCATGATCCCCCTCTATGGTGCATCTACAGCGCGATCTGGTGGCGTAGCCTCTGGGTCTCCTCGCACCAGTTCCCGACATTCCAGCGCCCAAAGACGCCCATGCCGCCCAGTTCGTCGGGGCCGTAATACACGGGCACATGGATCAACGAGAGCCCACGATAGGCGATGGCCTGATCCAACGCGGCCACCAGTTCGCCCGGCGAACGGCCGCCCTCGAGAGCCTGAACGCCCGCCACCGACCGCGCCCAGCCGACGTAATCCACCGCGACGCCATCCCAGGTGGCATGCTCGGCGGCGTATTGTGCGCTTTGCAGGCCCGAAATGGCCCCCATGCGGCGGTTATCCAGGAGCAAGATGCAGCCTCGGGCGCCCTGCTCGACACCATCGATAAGGATCTGCGGGCTCATGGTAAAGGACCCATCGCCGCTGACCGCCAGGCCATAGAAGGCCTGTTGCGCAATCGCCGTCGCCAGCAGCGCCGACACGGCAAAGCCCATGTAGCTGGCCCCCGTCTCCGTGATCGTGCGCCCTAGACGATCATCCTCGACAATCTGAAAGCCGTTCGCCTGGACGTCGCCCGCATCATAGAAGCTGACCACATCGTGCCGTCTGGCCCAGTCGGAGGCGATCTTGATCGCCATGGGCTGGGTGAGCACCTCCGCCCCCCAGCCGGCATCATACAGCGTCGGCGTGGCATAGCGTCGCGCCTTGAACGCCTCCCAGGCCCGGCGCTGCTCGGCGCAGGCCCGCATCCAGGGCGACGGCTCGAGCCTCGGGCCAGCGCCTGCGGCTGCGAGCATCTTGTTGAGCCGCGCCAACGTCGGCCCCGCATCGCCCACCAGGGCGATCGTGTGGGCATAGTGGGTTGCCGCGTCATAGTCTGTGTTGAGGTTGATGACCTGCCTGACCTGAGGATAGCCGGTGCGCGAGCAGTCCGATTGGCACACAAAGCGGCTGCCGATGGCGATCAGCAGGTCGGCATGCTCCATGGCATAGTTACCACACAGCGAGCCCTTGGAGCCGCCCACGGTCATGTTGCGCGGGTGGGCATAGGGCAACACGCCCGAGACCAACGGACTGAGCACGGCCACCCCATCCGCGAGCTCGAGCAGGCTCTCCAGCTCGGTTCCCGCCTGGCGCGCGCCGCCGCCCACCTTGACCAGCACGCGCTCGGCCTGCTGGATCGCACGCACCGCCTCGCCATAGGCCGCCTCATCGCCTGCAGCGCCCAAGGGCGGCGGTGCGCCCACGGGCAGCTCGTCCAGCGGGAAATCCCCCAGCAGGGCAGGCTGGGTGTTCATCGGCAGGAGCAGGTAAAAGGGGCCGGCGCGGTGGGGGTGATCCACCGTGCTCAGCCCTCTGCGGAGGGCCGTCGAGAGGGCGCGCGGGGTATGCAGCGTATAGGCTCGCCCCATGGTGGCACAAAGCTGCAGGAAGAGATGCTGCTCCTCTTTGGGAATCTGCTGCATGTTGGGGCCCTCGTCCTCGGTGGTCTCGTCGCCAAAAAGGTACCAAACGCCGACGCCATCCGAGGCCGGCGCGATGGAGGCAGCCAGCGCGTGCAAGGCCCCAGGCCCGATGGAGGTCACCACGGCCGCCTTCTCGCCGGTCAGCCAACGCAGCGCCGTGGCGGCATGCGAGGCCTCGATCTCGCTGCGCACGCCACACGTGCGTAAAACGCCGGCCTGCTCGTAGACTCGCAGCACCTCCGCCACCTCGGTGGAGCCGTGGCCGAAGACCGCTAGAAAGACGCGCACGCCCTGGCGCAGGAGACCGAGCACCAGCGCCTCGGAGAGCGTGGTGTCGATGCGCGCCGGCAAGCTGCCTTCCGCCAGGGCCTGCTCCAGGCCGCCCGCTGCGGCAATGGCCCGCGCCCGCTCGGCGCGCGCCGCCGCGACTTCAGCCTGCATGGCCGGTGTGACGGTTGCGACCATAGCAGCACCTCCTTCAGGTCACACGAGCTTGGCTATTACCTCGTACGATTCGCGCTGCCGCGGGAGAGAGGCGGCGACCCTGGACGCGCACTCGGGCGATGGCGATAGCGCCCACCGACTTGGTTCCAGCGCAAACCTCTCCGACGCAATGCGCCTCACGCAGCACAAACCTGATACGCATGGCGCAGGGCCGCCAGGCGGTCATCCCCCTTGGGCGTGAACTCGTGGCCAACGTACAGGTCATAACCTGTGGCCTCAATGGCGCGACAGATGCCCGTGTAGTT
>JAFGLK010000285.1 GCA_016928125.1 Anaerolineae bacterium | reverse complement strand
GGCTATGAAGGCAGCCGCGACGGCGAAGCAGCCAGCATCGCTCTTTACGATGCGATGATCGCCGAACGGACGGCTGAGCTCCAGACTCTGCTGGGTCTCTATGATGAATACAACGCCCTCGCACAGCAGCTCAACCGGGCCCAAGCAAACTATGGCTTTTTGCTGGACAAAGAGAACGAGGCGCGCCTGAAGCAACTCCAGGCTGAGCGCCTCGGCTATATTCAGATTACCGAGCCGGCTCGTAAGCCTGACGCGCCAGTCAGCTCCAAGATGGTGCAGCTCTTGCTCGTGGGTGGCGCGGTGAGCATCCTGACGGGCTTTGTGCTGGCCTTCCTGATCGAGTTTCTGGCCTCGGTGCGCGATGCGGCACGGCGGCAAGCGGTGCGATAGGCGCCAGCAGCCAATGCTGCGCTCACCCAATGGCTGTAAGGCGCGGCAACCTCCATGATGGGTCCTCGACGTATTCTCTATATTGACCTGGCCCCCGCTGTGGGTGGCTCGGTGATCAGTCTGTATCTGCTCGTGAAGGGATTGGACCGCGCTCGTTATGAACCCCGTGTTGTTCTTTGCAGCAGCAATGGCTACGTCCAACGCTTTCGCGACCTGGGCGTCGCGGTTATGACGGTGGAGACCCAGACTGCAGGCCAGTTGTCGAGTGAAGCCTCTGAGGGCGAGGGCGGGGGGATCTGGCTCGCTCTGCGTCGCAGCCGGTTCGCCCAGATGTTGCGCAAGAGCACGTTTGGCCGGAGCTTGGTGCATGTCGTGGGCTTTTTCGTGCGCACCTGGCCGGCCCTGCAGCAGACCGCACGACGCCTCGCGGAGCTGATTGAGAGCACCCAGCCGGATCTGGTACACCTCAACGATGTGGTCTGCGTTAGCCGGGCAGGGATCCTGGCCGCCAGGCGCCAAGGCGTGCCCGCGATCTGTCATCTGCGGGCAATGGCTTGGAGAAACGCTTTCGATCGAAGGCTCTCACGCTGGTTGCGCGGCTATATTTGTATTTCGGAGGCCGTGCAGCGCCATCAGCGCCAGTTGGGCGGTCGCACGGGGCCTTCCTGGGTGGTATACAATGGCCTCGATCTGGACGACTATGAAACTCTGGTGGATCGGGCGACCGCGCGTCGAGAGCTTGATCTTGCCCTGGGGCCGGAAGACATGGTCGTCGGTTGTGTGGGGCGCCTGGTCGAGTGGAAAGGGCAGCACATCTTTCTGCAAGCCCTGGGCCAGCTGGCCCCCAGGTATCCGCGACTGCGTGGGCTCGTCGTGGGGGCGCCTGAGAGCCATTCTGGGGCCTACGCTCAAGAACTAAGAGACCTGGCCGATCGACCTGGCTTGAGAGACCGGGTGATCTTTACCGGCTTTCGGCAGGACGTGCCCCGCCTGCTCAGCGGCATGGATGTGATGGTACACGCCTCCACTGCCCCTGAGCCCTTTGGGCGCGTGTTGATTGAGGCCATGGCCGCCGGCACGACCGTGATAGGGACTCGCGCGGGCGCAGTGCCCGAGATCATCGAGGACCGTGTTACCGGATTGCTTGTTGCTCCGGGCGATGTGGACGCTATGGCCGAGGCCATAGCCTATGCGCTGGATCACCCTGACGAGCGTGGGCGGTGGCAGCGTGCCGCCCGCCAAGTTGTGGGCGACCAGTTTGATGTCCGGCGCTATGTCCGGGGCGTCGAGCAAGTCTATGAGGCGTTGCTGAATTGACCGAGGAACAAGGCCTGCTCAAAACCAAGCACGGGCTGAATCGCCAGCTCTTGTCGCGCATCCTGGGCGTGTTGGCTATGTTGATGCTCGGAGGGAGCGCGGTCGCCCTGGCCTATGTTTTTGGCAAACAGATCAACGAGGATCAGTGGCCCTTGCTCATCACCGCGACCGGCCTGGCGGTCTTTCTCGTGGTGGTGGCGAACAACCCGCGCCATGGCCTGATTCTATGGGTAGCGGTGGCTCCGTTTGCCCGCTTCATCCATCTGAATATTGAACTAGGCCGAGGGATCCCCAATCTGACGCTCAATCGCATCATGACGGGCGTTCTCTCCGTTCTGCTGCTGGCGCAGTTGGCTATTGGGCGCCGCAAAATGGTGCGCATCAACTTGCTCGACGTCATGCTGGTGCTATTCTGCGGCGCCGCGGCTCTGTCGGTACCTCAAAGCACGACACCGCTCAAGTCCGCCGTGCAATCTTTCTTCGATCTGATCATCATCCCGGCAGCGGTCTACTTTTTCGCGCGCAATCTGATCACCACCACACGACAGCTCAAGACGGTGATGTACATGCTCGTGATCGTGGGGCTCTATCTCTCAGTGATAGCCATCCATGAGCAGCTCACCGGCGTGGTGTGGTTCTATCCCGAAGATCGCAGCATAGAGTACACGGCGAGCATCCGGCGTGTGGTGGGGCTCTTGGGCAATCCCGCCTATATCGCTGTGTGCATCGCCATGGCCCTGCCCTGGGCCTGGTACCTGCTTCTCACGGCGCGCCGTAGGAGGCTGCTGTTGCTTCTTGTAGTGGCGACCATGTGTGCGGGCGTCTATTTCTGCATGAACCGATCCGCGTGGGTAGGCCTTTTGGCCGCCCTTCTCGTCATGGCGCTGTTTGTCAGGCGCTTTCGGGGCATCTTCCTCATGCTGCTCCTCGTGGGCGCCATCGTGGCCGGCGTGTACTGGGCCATCATCATCTCGAGCACCACGATTCAGGAGCGCCTGACAGCCAAGGGGCCGATCGAGTATCGCCTGCAGACGTGGGATGTGTCCTTGCGCATGATCCAAGACTATCCGATCTTTGGCCTGGGCTATGAGAATTTCGCCAGCTTTTACTCGCGTTACGGCTATTGGGATGTCTATTTGCGGGCGACGCCCTCACCGCACAACACCTACCTATGGGTGATCTTGATGGGTGGCGTCGTCGCCGCGGCGCCCTTTGTGATCATGCTGCTCTACATGGCCCTCGCACCTCTGGGGCTCTACTATCGTGCCCTCCCCCACCGGCGCGAGATGCCTTATGCTGATCTGACCGGCGTCTTCCTGGCCTCTATGACCGCGATCTGGGTGCCCGCCCTGGCGATGGACATCCTCACCGGCTATTACAACACCATGGTCATGTTCATGATCATGGGCGCCTATTTTGGCGTGGTGTCCTGGGAGGGATGGTACGCAAAGGTCATGGCGGGAGTGAGTTGGGGTGCCGACAAGGCCTTGTCTCGCCGCCTGGTGGAGGGGACACCGGCAGGATGAGCATGCGCGTCGCCATTCTGGGACCCTATCCTCTCGACACCCAGCGCCTGAGTGGCGTAGAGGTGGCCATCGTCTATGTGCAGCGGGAGCTGCAGAAACTGTCAGATGTCGAGCTGCACATCGTGACTTGCAGCCAGACCTTGGAGGAGCCCAGGACGGTCGAGAGCGAAAGGCTCAAGGTCACCTATTTGCCTCGGGGCCGCTTGGGACGTCTGACGATGCACCGTCGCGAGATCATGGCCATGCAGCGCTTGCTGAGAGAGATCGAGCCCGATATCGTGCACGCTCACAGCTCCGGCCTGTACGCAGGCGCGGCTCTGGCAAGCCCCTATCCAGCGGTGGTCACAGTGCATGGGATCGTGTCGCAGGAGGCCAAGCTTCTCACCGGTTTGGGCAATCGTGCCCGGGGCTGGATCGACGCCCGCTATGAGCGCTATCTCATGCGGCGCACGCAGCACCTGATGCTCATCACGCCCTATGTGGCACAGGTGTTCGCCGGTGTTTTCAGTGGCCAGAGCTACCTGGTCGAGAATGCCTGCGATGAGTG
>JAFGLK010000284.1 GCA_016928125.1 Anaerolineae bacterium | reverse complement strand
TGCCCAAAGGCGACGTGTTGGCGGTGGCCCGCGTCGCAGGCATCCTGGCGGCCAAGCGCACGCCAGAGCTCATCCCACTCTGCCATCCCCTGCCGATCACCAGCGTGGCGGTGGAGTTTCGTCTCGACGAGGGGCGCGAGGATGGCCTGGCTGGCGTGATCATCGGCGCGCGAGTGCGCTGCACGGGTGTGACAGGCGTCGAGATGGAGGCGTTGACCGCGGTCAGCGTGGCTGCCTTGACGATCTATGATATGTGCAAAGCCGTGGACCGGGCCATGCGCATCACCGACATCCGCCTGCAACGCAAGACGGGCGGCAAAAGCGGAGACATCATCCTGGAAGAACCGGCGTTCGGCCAGATCGAACGGCGCGAGACGGAGCAGATGAATGAGCAAGAGCACTAGAGGGCAAGTGGTGGCGGTCTGTGTCAGTGATCGCACTGGCATTCCCAAGCGCCCGATCGACGAAGGTGTGTTGAAGGTGAAATGGGGCATCGAGGGCGACGCCCACGCCGGCGACTGGCATCGTCAGGTGAGCCTGTTGGCCATAGAGAGCATCGACAAGATGCGCGCCAAGGGACTCAATGTGCGCCCTGGGAGCTTTGCCGAGAACATCACCACAGAGGGGCTGGAGCTCTACACGTTGCCCATTGGCACCACCATGCGCCTGGGCACAGCTCTGGCGCGTGTCACGCAAATCGGCAAAATCTGTCATGACAAGTGCGCGATCTACTATCAGGCCGGCGACTGCGTCATGCCGCGCGAGGGCATCTTTGTGGAGATCCTCGAGCCGGGCACGATCAAGGCCGGCGATGCCATCGAGATCCTCGCGCAGTCCGAGGCGCAGGCCCCATGACGGATCATGTGGTGGGAGAGGTCGTGGCCGTGTGCTTGAGCGAGTCGCGCGGAACGAGCAAGCACCCGGTCGAGGCGGTTGAGCTGCGCGCCGAGTGGGGCGTGGTGGGCGATGCCCATGCTGGCCCCTGGCATCGTCAGGTGGCTTTGCTGGCCTGGGAGAGCGTGGAACGGGCGTTGGCACGTGGCCTGCAGGTGGGGCCGGGCAGCTTTGCCGAGAACATCACGACCCGCGGCCTGAATCTGCAAGCGTTGCCCATCGGCGCGCGGCTACGCGTGGGCGCCGAGGCCGTTTTGGAAGTGACCCAGCACGGCAAGGCGCCCCACGAGCACGATGTGATCCACGAGCTGGTAGGAGACTCGATCATCCCGCGCGAGGGCATTTTCGCGCGGGTGCTGCAAGGGGGCACGCTGCGAGCCGGCGATGCCATCGTCGTTCTGGGAGATGATGATCTCACATGACGATCCTCTATCTGGCCCTCGATGATACCGACACCCTCGAGACGCGGGGCACGGGTCATCTGGCGCGTTCGCTGGCCACTGAGCTGGAGCCGTTTCTGGCGGACTGTGGCGCCCGCGTGGTGAGGATTACCCGTCACCAGTTGCTGGTCGATCCGCGGGTGCCCTGCACCAAGAACAATAGCTGCAATGTGGTGCACCTCGACGGCAATGGGGCGCTCAATCCGCACGTGCTGGCCGAGCGCGCCGAGGCGGTTGTGCGACGCGAGTTCGTGCCCGGCTCGGACCCCGGGCTGTGCGTGGGAGATCATGTGCCCGCTGAGATCACCGCTTTTGGGCGCCGGGCTCAACAGAGCCTGGTGACCCAGGCTGAAGCGCGCAGGTTGGCTATGCGGCACGATCTGATCCTGCGCGGTCTGGGAGGCACCGAGGACGGCGTCATCGGCGCGCTGGCCGGCGTGGGGCTGGCCGCGAGCGGCGACGACGGACGCCACATTCGCGTCGGGCGCAGCCGCGAACTGGACGGCCTGCAGCCGATCTCGGCTATCCTGGCAGCCGGCGTCAGCGAGGTGCGCGACATGGAGGGGCACACGATCACCGAGGGAGAGGTGATCACCGGCGGCCGCCTGCGCCCTGCTTTGCGCCAAGGCCGCGCGATCCTCTACGTGGAACGCGGGCCGGACGGTTGGCTCCCGCTCAAGTTGGACTGAGGCCGTATGGCTGCTGGCGCGATCCTGCGAGCCGAGGCGCTGAGCTACGCCTATCCGCAACATGGCCTCGGCCTGGCACCCCTGGATTTCGAGGCGCAACGCGGCGAGCTCTGGACGGTGACCGGCGAATCGGGCTGCGGCAAGAGCACCCTGGCGCGCTGCCTGACCGGCTTGATCCCGCACCTCTATCGCGGCCAGATGGGCGGCAGCGTCTGGATCGAGGGATCCGAATCGCGCCAGACCCCGCTCTGGCGGCTCTGCGAATCGGCCGGACTGCTTTTCCAGAATCCGCTGGCCCAGTCGGTGGGCACCACCGCCCAAGATGAGATCAGCTTTGGCCTGGAGCACCTTGACCTGGCGCCTGCCGATCGGCGAGCTCGCTGCGAGACCTATCTGGGGCGCTTTGGCCTTGGGCCGTTGCGCCAGCGCCGCCCCGATACCCTCTCCGGAGGCGAGCTGCAGCGGTTGATGTTGGCGGCGGTGCTGGCGCGCGAGCCGGCCGCCCTCGTTCTGGATGAGCCCCTCTCCATGCTGGACACAGTCGCGGCCAGCGATCTGGTGGCCCAACTGGACGATCTGGCGCGTGAGGGGCGCACGGTGGTGGCCTGCGAGCATCGCCACGACTATTTCGATGCGCTGCCCCACGCGCGCCGTCTACATCTGCCCAGCGCCAAGCCGCATCCGGACATCGCGGACATGCCGTCCATCCCCTTGCCGGTGCGCGGCGAGCCAGGTGACATCGTCGTCGAGGGGCTGACCCTGAGATTCGGTCAGCGCACCCTGATGCGGGACCTGTCATTGAGGCTGCATGGGGGCCAGGTGGCCGCGCTGATCGGGCGCAACGGCGTGGGCAAGACGACCTTGCTGCGCGCGCTGGCCGGACTGCAGCGCCACGGTGGGGCCATCCACGCCACGGATGGGGGCACGGTCGAGCTGGGGCTCATGTTTCAGAACCCGGACTGGCAGCTTTTCAATCCCAGCGTGCGCGCGGAGATCCGTTATCGTCTTGCGGAGCCTGTCGAGGCGCTCTATGCCTGGCTTCTTGATGCCCTCTCCCTGAGATCCTACGAAGAGGTCCCGCCGCTCCTCCTCAGCGAGGGTGAGAAGAAGCGAGTGGCGCTGGCCATCCTGCTGATGCGTATGCCCCGCCATGGCATTCTGCTAGACGAGCCTACGCTGGGCCAGGATGATCGCCATCGCACACTGATGACGCGCACGGCGCGGAGCTTGGCCGAGGCGGGCCGCATGGTGCTGGCGGCTACCCATGACCTCGACTGGGCCGTGCACGCGGCCGACCGATTCATTCTGTTGGCGCCAGAGGGCCTGATCGCGGATGGCCCGCCAGGGGAGGTGCTTCGGGATGCAGAGGCCTGGCGTCGGGCCGGGCTGATCGTGCCGCCCTGGCTCCAGAGGAGGT
>JAFGLK010000039.1 GCA_016928125.1 Anaerolineae bacterium | reverse complement strand
GTCCGGCGCGACGCACAGGGCCAGCACATGGCCCGTCTGCTCCTCGTCCAGGCGGCCTGCGGCGGCTCCCACCAGGCGCCCTCCGACGCGGAGGCTCAGCACCCGCGCGGCCGGGTCAGCCAGCCAGGCGCTCCAATCCGCGGCGTTGTCCAGCTTGGTCAGACCGGGCAGATCATCCCGCACGGCCGAGCGTATCTCCAGGGTCGGCGTTGGCCCCACGCCCTCGCGCCGACGACGCAGCCAGCGCAGCGCCCCTGGCACCAGCAGCGCCAGCAGCCCGACCACCACCAGCGCGCCGTTGGCCATCAGGTAGGGCTGCCCGGAGCGCAACATGGGCAGGGCCGTGCCGAACGAGTTCCAGGCCAGATGGGCCACGATGGTCGTCGCCAGGCCGTAGCGCAGGAAGATGAGGCCGTAGAGCACGGCCTCCAGGGCCAGCTCCAGCCCACGGAAATAGATCGGGTCGCGCACGTAGCTCAGGTGGGCAAAGGCCCACAGCAGCCCCGGCACGACGACCGCCAGCCAGCGCCGTCGCGTGAGGGCCAGCAGCAGGCCCACGCCCACCAGACGCGACAGGATCTCCTCGCTCACCGCCGGCAGCACGCCCACCATCAGGGCCGAGGCAAAGGGCAGGGGGGTCGCGTAAAGATTCACGCTGGGCACATCCATGGGCGACCAGCCGCCCAGCAGTTGGGTGGCCACCAGGTAGAAAAGCACCAGATACCCCGCGCCCGCGCCCGCCAGCATCAGGCCCCGCCAGGCCGAGGCGCTGAGCGCGATCCAGCGATCTTCGCTCCTGGGCAAGATCTTGTCCTCAGCGGGCCAGACCTTGCTGGCAAAGTAGCGCCCCCCGGCCCAGAGGACGGTGAAGGAGACCAGCGCGAAGCCAGCCGAATAGAGCACGCCGATCAGTTGATTGGCCCAAAACATGGCGTAGGCCTGGGTGGTGCCGTACCAGGCTTTGCTGAGCGGGAGCCAGTTCAGGTCGGCCAGCAGGGAGACGGCCGCCACGATCAGCCCCACCTTGACGCCCTGATGCCAACGAAAGACGCCGCGGCGATGGCCGAGCCAAAAGCAGACCAACGCCACCAGGCTGAACAGCCCCACGCTGACATAGTAGCACAGGTTGGAGATGAAACCGGCGCGGTTGCGCTGCTCGCTGAAGCGGCGTTGCCAATCCTCCGGCGGCTTGAGCCAGTGGCCGTAGCCGTCCACCGCGTCGCCCTGCACGTCGACGGCCAGGCGCAGCTCGCTTTTGCCCACCGCCCAGTCGCTGCGTTTCCACTCGAAATGGTGGTCAGCGCGGCCCCCGGGCTTGACGTCCGTCGAGGCTTTGATCTCCTCCCAGCGGGACAGGTCCCAGCCCCGATCCTCAGCCAGATAAGCCCGGGCCAGCGTCCGCGCCTGCTCCTGGCTCAGGGCCGCGCCGGGCGCGTCCTCAAGCAGGAGATGGCTCAGCGCCACGACGGCGCCGTCGGGCATGAGCGTCAACCTGAACTCCTCCTTCTGAAGCGGCCTGAACCAGCGCACTTCCCAGAGCCAGAGGGGCAGGCGCTCCTCTTTCACCAGAGCGTTGGTCGCGGGGATGCCGAGGGTCTGCTGCAGGTAGATGGAGGCTGTCCAGGACTCGCCAAAGGTGATCGCCCGCTCGTAGCCGGTGAGTTCATGCCCACGAGCGGCCATGTAGGCTTCGGCCTGTTGCGCGATCTGGCCGCGCGAAAGCTCCAGTTCCAGGGCCGCCGAGGGAAAGGCGCGCTCGTACAACAGCAGAAACACCACCAGGCCCAGCATGCCCAGCACGGTGAGCCAGAGGTCGAGCCGGCGCGCCAACGGCTGGCGATGCTGCCTGTCGAGATCCGCTAGAGTTGCATCCATGGGCCTCAGCCCCTTTCTGACCAAGCGGGTGATTCAGGGCGACGAACAGGGTGGCGTATTAGGCTTGGGGCCACGCTGCCCTCGCGAGCTGTCGTCCCGGCCGAGACGCACCAGCAGGTGCTTGGCGGGGTCGATCGGCGCGAACCGCAGGCATTCCAGGGAGCGCACCCGCAGATGCGCCGCCTCAAAGAGCGCGTAGAGCTGGTTCAACGACATAAAGCGATAGGGCATCCTGATGCCGTAGGGCCAGTTGCCCAGCCAGTCCGAGACCCTGAGGAGCTGGCGATCGAGGGCGTGTTCCCAATAGTGCTCCTTCAGCAGGATATCGCCCTTGCTGACCCGCGCGGCTTCGCGCAAGATGCGCTCCGGGTGCTCATCGTGATGCAGAACGTCGATCAGCATGACGCGATTGAAGGTTCTGTCCGGGAAGGGCAACGCTTGTCCCCGGGCGCAGGCCATGGGGATCAGGGGGTCGGGCTGGATGTGGGTGTCGAGACCCAAGAAGCAGGTGCCGGGGAGCCGAGCGCTCAGCGCGCGGGCCAGGTGGCCCGCAGAGGAGCCCAGGTCCAGCACCAGGCCGCGACGAGGTAGCAGGGGGCACAGGCGCCGCAAGAGCTCCCGACGCCGCAGCGGGAAGAATAGGGCTTCATCGATCGATCTGAGACAACTTGCCAGCAGATTGGACATCAAGGCTCCCTTCTTCAGAGGCATACGGACGCGTTCTCAAGGCGAGCGGGCCAAACTGCCAGGCCGGTCGAGATAGGAGACGGCGAATCTGGTCGCCGGCTGGTCCACGGCGGGAGAGCAGAAAGGGTTGCCCGTCGGCCCGCGCCGTCTCGCCGCATGACTCCCCAGCCAGTACGGGCGCCCCTCTGCGCTGGATCACCAGGCCACAGCCACCGGGCTTTTGTCCGGTTCACGCTCTCGGGCCTGGCCCTTCGCGAAACATGCCCCACACCGCCAATCCGTCGAGGAGGCTCTCGGCCTGGACCTCGTAGCCAAAGCGCCGGTACCACGCCACGTTGCGCGGATTCTCGGTGTCGAGCCAGGTGCCCACGGCCTCTGCGTCGGCGTCGGCTATGGCGTGCAGGGCGCGCATGAGCGCGCCGCCGTGGCCTTGCCCCTGAAGGGTGGGATCCACGCCCAGGATGCCCACCTGATAGTGGGGCTGCTTTGGTCTGTTGGTGTCGGCCAGCCGCGAGTAGGCCTCGAGGCGCGCGATCGACTCGGGACCCACGACCTCGCCCAGTCGCGCGTAGACTCGGTTCAGGGCGGGCGGCCACTGAGGATCGCCAGGCAGGCTCACGCCCAGCACGCCCGCCACCCGACCCCGGGCCTCGATTGAGCCGAGCAATGGCCAGCCCAGCAGCAAGCGCACCTCGCAGGAAAAGCGCCCCAACTCGCGCAGGCTCTCGTCGCGCGAGGCCTTGGACACGGCAAACACATATTCCGTCAGCGGATCCTGCACAAAGGCGCGCGCCAAGACCGTCGCCGCCTGAGCCAGGTGCGCGCGCTGCAGGCGCATGATCTGGTGCGGGCGCGTCTGAGAACTCATGGCGTTCCTCCCCCCGGACCCAGCGTCACGAGCGCTGTGCGGGCATGTCGTCGTCTGGCATCCAGGCTGCCCACGCCTGATGGTAGCGCCAAGAGGTGTGGTGTCAAGTGGAATACGAAACGGTCCTGCGCTAAGCGGGGCCTGTGTCCAGCGGATACACGGGCAGCAGCAGATGCGACGGGCGCATGGAGTCGTGAAAGATCGTGTTGATGGCCACCTGGCCGCGCACCTCCTGGCCGAACGGGCCGCCGGTGTTCAGGTTGCGGTCGTAGCGCGGAAAGTCGCTGCTGGTCACCTGCACCCGGATGCGGTGCCCGGCCAGGAAGACCTGGGCCGTGG
>JAFGLK010000283.1 GCA_016928125.1 Anaerolineae bacterium | reverse complement strand
GAACTGGTCGGCCTGGGCACCGGCTGCCGCTACGAGTCGCCTGACCTGACCGAGCGACAGGCGATGATCAACCGCACCAAGCGTTACATCGAGCTGGCGAGCGACCTGGGATGCCGACGCGTGCGCGTCTTTGGCAACCGCGTACCCGCAGGTGTGCGGCGCGACGATTGCGTGCGCTGGGTGGGCGAGAGCCTGCGCATGTTGGGCGAGTTCGCCCAGCCGCGGGGTGTGGATGTATTGCTCGAGATGCATGGCCAGTTCAACTACTATGGCTACGCGCGCGAGGCCGTACGGATCGCCGACCATCCCCGTGTGGCACTCGTGTACAACTGCGACACCCGCGATCTGGTGGGCGGATCGGTGGCAGCTGTGTATAGCCAGGTGCGCGATCTGATCCGCCATGTGCACATGCACGAGTTCCTGGGGCCGTTCCCCTACCCTGAGTTGATCGCCTTGCTTCAAGCCGATGGCTATAATGGGTACTTTTCATCCGAGATCGAGGTGGAGCGCCCGACACCCGAGCACTATCTGGCGGCCTATGCCAGCTTGTTTCGTGCCTGGGCGGGCCAGCCCTTCTACGGTGTCCCCGAGGAGGACTGAGAGCGCCGGGCAGGACGCGGTCGCGCGATCCCAAGCCGAGGGCCTCTCTCTGGGGCGCTCTTTTCCTGACAGCGAAACCGACCCCTTGAGGCGCGGATGAATTCTCGCGAACGAACGCTGTGTGCTCTCCATCATGCGGAGCCCGATCGGGTCCCGTGCGACCTGTGGCTGTCGCCTGGCATGATCCGCAAGCTGGAGCAGGCACTACACACGACGGCATCTGCCCTGCGCGACGCATACGATGTGGACCTGGCCTATATCGAGGGGCCAGCGTATATCGGCCCGCCCCTGCGCCGCTTCGCAGATGGCGCCGAGGCCGACATCTGGGGCGTGCCGCGCGTTGCGGTGCGCGTGGCCGCCCAGGACGGGGGCGAGGATTACAAGGAGGTGGTCTCCTCACCGCTCGCCTCGGCCACCACCGTCGAGCAGATCGAGGCCTACCCCCATTGGCCGTCGCCCGATTGGTTCGACTATGGCGGCATCGCGGCTCAATGTGAGGCTCTGCGCAAGCAGGGGCGAGCGGTCGTTTTTATGGGCGATCGCCTGAATCGCGTGGCGCAGCTCAAACCGGCCATGTACCTGCGGGGGGTAGAGCAGATCCTTCTGGATCTGCGGCTGGCGCCAGCGCTGGCCAGGGCCATTTTTGCGCGCATCCGCGCCTTTTACTGCAGGTATGCAGAGCGTATCTTTGAGGCCGCCGAGGGCAAGCTCGACATCCTGCTGATGGGCGACGACTTTGGCACGCAGCGTGGACCGATGATGGCCCCGACGATGTGGGCCGAGTTCCTGGGGCCTGGCTTTGCCGAGTTCGTGGGGCTGGCCAAGAGCTATGGGCTCTGGGTCATGCATCACACCTGTGGTTCTGTGCGGTCGCTCATCCCGCTCATGATCGAGCGAGGCCTGGATGTGCTCCAATCGCTACAGCCCGAGGCCGCCGATATGGATCCTCGGCAGCTCAAGGCCGAGTTTGGCGACCGGCTTGCCTTCCACGGCGGGATCTCCATTCAGCGCACGTTGCCCTTTGGCACACAAGCGGAGATTCGGCAGGAGGTCCAGGATCGGATCGCTGCGCTGGCCCCAGGCGGAGGCTATATCCTGTGTACGTCGCACAACATCCAGGCCGACACGCCGGTGCGCAACGTGGAGACGCTCTTGCAGGCCTATCACGACTATGGCGACCGGTCGGGGTGCGCGCCACCAGGCCGCCCAGGATAGACGCGTCGTGCCCCTATGCCGAGGGCCGTACGGTTACACGCTGGCGGCCTGGGGATCGCGATTCTCATAGTACCAGAGTTGCTCATCACGGTAGCCGTAGGCTCGCAGCAGCGCGAATGAGTCGGCGTTGTTCCCGAGCCAGCGGGTCGATCCGCCCTGCCAGTAGATGTGATGTGCATCAGAGCCGGGCGCCAGCCTGACCTGCTTCTCGACGACCTGGCGCGTGAAGTGCTCGAAACTCTTTTGCGCCACGGCCAGTCTGGCCTGGCTGTATCCCAGGGTGCTGAGCCAATCCTGATTCATGCGCAGGGAGGGATAGTCAACCACTTGGCCGTGCGTCGCAATGCAGCGCATCACATGGGCGTAGGCGTCCTCTGGCACCGCCTCCGAGATATGCTCGAGGCTGCGGCCATAGACGATCTGGGGGTGCATCAGCATGGTGACCTCGGGGATCGCACAGACCGCCTCGATCATGCGCACCGTATCCTCCACGCGGTCCGTCAGCAGCTGCTCTGCCCCTGGCACGCCATAGTGCGAAATGGCGACTGAGAGATAGTCCAGCATGCTCTGGGCCTTGACGATGTCGCACGAGAGCTCGCCTCTGGAGTTGAGCGCGTCGATCTCGGCCGACACGAACACCTTGACCGCGAAGCGGGGCTGCAGGCGCTCGACCTCCTCGCGGATATCGAGAAAGAGCTCAGCCGGTGTGCCCAGGTGCCAATGCTCGCTGTAACCCACGTAGCGCAGGCCGAGTTCATCCGCCGTGCGAAAGAGCTTCTCCAGGGTAAAGCCTTTGCTCTGGGCCTCGCCGCTGAGCTCTGTATGGGTGTGAAAGTCGCACTGCTCAAACCCTGGCCTTGGCGCGGTTGCCATCCTCTTCCTCCAGTTCGAGAGAGCTCCCTATCAGGCCATCCGCATGCTCTGGGGCCAGCCACCTCCGGCCCGCCCCAGCCGCACCGCTCCTAGTGTAGCTCAGCTGGGGCCTGGCGCACAAGGGATCTTCAAGGCAAGAGAGGGCGGTCGGCGTGGAGCAAGGGTCTAGCGGGTTTGACAACTCGACGTGGACAAATCTATACTGGCTCGTGCCTACACCCGAGGAGTGGCCTGGAGGGGGGCGAAAGCCAAGATCATGACCGAACTGGAGCGCATCAACGGGATCCCGACGCGAGAGCTGGGCACGACGGGCGAGCGCGTAACCTTGATCGGCGTCGGGGGCTATCACATCGGCAAAGGCGAGCGCGAGCTGGGCATTCGCATCATCCGCGGCGCGATCGATGAGGGCGTCAATTTCCTCGACAACGCCTGGTGCTACCACGCCGGCAAGAGCGAGGAGATCATGGGCCACGCCCTGCGCGATGGCTATCGCGACAGGGTGTTCCTAATGACCAAGAACCATGGGCGCGACGCCGCCACGTTCCGACAGCAGCTGGCGCAGAGCCTGCGACGCTTGCAGACCGACCACATCGACCTGCTCCAGTTTCATGAGATCATTCACGAGGGCGAACCCCGGCGCATCTACGGCCAAGGGGCCATCGAGGCCGCCCTGGAGGCCCGCGAGCGCGGGCTGATCCGCTACGTCGGGTTCACAGGCCATCGCTGGCCGCATCTCTTCTCAGAGATGCTCGCCCAGTCGTTCGCCTGGGACACCTTGCAGATGCCCATCAACTTGCTGGACGCGCACTATCGCAGCTTTGCAGGTCAGATCCTGCCCGTGGCTCGCGAGCGCGGCATCGGCGTGATCGCCATGAAGAGCCTGGCTCAGGCCCGGATCCTGGAGGCGGGCGTGTCGCCGGAAGAGGCAATCGGGTACACCCTCTCGCAGCCGGTGGATGTGCTCGTGTGCGGCATCGACTCGCTGGAGGTGCTGGCCCAGGACCTGGCCATCGCCCATGCCCGAGGCAGAACAGGCCCGTCTGCTGGCCAGGGTCGCTGATGCGGCCCGCGACGGGGCTCTGGAGCATTACAAGACGAGATAGCTTGAGCCTACAGCCGGTTTGAAAAGAGGGGGAAACCATGCCAGAGACCATGTCCTGTGCCGTGCTACACGGCGTGCGCGACCTGCGCATCGAGCAGCGCCCGGTGCCCCAGCCCCAGCCTCACGAGGTGCTGGTGCACGTGAAGCGTGTGGGGGTCTGCGGCAGCGACATCCACTACTACACCCATGGGCGCATCGGCGACTATGTGGTGCGCGCGCCGATGATCCTCGGCCACGAGAGCGCCGGCGTCGTTGAGGCCGTGGGCTCGGCGGTGACGGATTTCGCCCCGGGCGACCGGGTCGCGATGGAGCCCGGCTACACCTGCGGCAAGTGCTTCTACTGCAAGACAGGGCACTATAACCTGTGCCCGGACGTGGTGTTTATGGCCACCCCGCCGATCGATGGGTCTTTCTGTGAGTACATCGCGTGGCCTGAGGATTTCACCTTTCACCTGCCTGATAGCCTGAGCTACGAGGATGGCGCCATGATGGAGCCTCTCTCCGTGGGCCTGTGGGCCACCGAGCGGGGCGGCGTCAAGCCAGGCGACGCGGTGGCCATCTTTGGCACCGGGACGATCGGCCTGTGCACGCTGCAGGCCGCCCTGGCGGCCGGGGCAACTACGGCCATCGGGGTGGACATCGAAGACTTTCGCCTCAGCCATGCGCAGCGGCTGGGCGCCACCCAGGTGATCAACGACCGGTCGGGCAGGGCGCTGGCCGAGATCCGGCGTCTTGCCAGCATGCTGAGGGGCTTTCCGCCGGAACAAAGCGGCGTGGATGTGGCCTTTGAGACGGCTGGTAGCATCATCACCACGCGCAACGCCTTGGCGGCCACGCGCCGGGGCGGGGTGGCCGTGCTGGTGGGGCTGCCGCCCGATCCCATGGTCGAGATCGACCTGGTGGCGGCGGCCAGCAAAGAGATCGACATCCGCGGGCAGTTCCGCTACGCCAATCGCTATCCGATTGCCATCGCGCTCACGGCTCAGGGCAAGGTGGATGTCACGTCCATGGTGACGCACCACTTTGACCTGGTGCAGGCCGAGGAGGCATTGCGCTTTGCCGACGAGCACAAGGCAGAGGCGCTCAAGGTGATGGTCGATATCCCCGACTAGCCGTGCGCGAGGGCGGCTGGTTGTGGATGACGATTGTGTCGGATCGTGCCAATATCACGTATGTGGGAGGAAAGGACATGACCAGACTGCTGGAGATTGAGGGCATCGGGCCGGTCTACGCGGCGAAGCTCGAGGGGGCGGGCATCGCCAGCCTTGAGGCGCTGCTGGAAGGCTGTGCTACACCCAAGGGACGCGAGGAACTGGCCGCCAAGGCCGATGTGAGCCCCAGG
>JAFGLK010000282.1 GCA_016928125.1 Anaerolineae bacterium | reverse complement strand
CTCGCCATGGCGCACGATCGCGCCGTTGCTCACTTGATAGAGCGCCACCTCGTTGCTGTACTCGTTGCCCCATAGCGTGTCGGTGCGAAACCAGTCGTCGTTCGGATAGCGATAGCCACGCGCCGACACGGAGACCATATGCGCGCCCCGATCTTGGGCGCCCATCACCGAGACCATGCTCGAGACCGAGTGGGTGGGGTAGTGCATCGGGATGCCGCCCTGTTTGTCCGGACCGAACTGCTCGCCCCAGCGGTTGCGCGCCACCTCGCGCAGGTTCGAAGAGGGGCTGTCCAGGTCGTGCCAGTATTCGCACTCGCCGTAGGTCAGCTGCCCAAAGTCGCCCTGCGCCGCGCGGGCGCGGCAGTACATCGTCTCCCGCCGAAAGTAGGTGGTCTCGCCCAGCATGTAGATCTGGCCGGTGCGCCGTACTGTGTCGATCAGGCGGTCGCACTGGGCGAGCAACGCCTCGCCATCGACCCCGTAGGTCGAGGGCACGGCGCTATAGGCGTGTTTGCCGGCCTCAAGCGTCTCGATGACCTGCTCCAGGTGCAGCCAGGGCTGGGTGATGATCGCCACCGCGTCCAGATCGCTCTTGAGCATTTCGCCCAAGCTGCCGTAGCCCTCGTCCAGGCCGTGCTGCCTGGCCATCTCGGCTACGCGGTCCGCGCGGATGTCGCAGATCGCCAGCCGCGCCACATCCGGATGCTGCTTGAAAAGGTGCACGAAGTGCCGTCCGAACTGCCCCAGCCCCACGATGCCCATCGAGATGGCCATGCGCTCCTCCCTCCCTGTGTATCGAGATCGCCAGACTGCGCGCATTGTGCCGCCGGGCTTGTCCGTCTGTCAAGCCCTTGACGAGCTGGGCTGCTGGTAAGGGCGAGCAGCGTCGGGTAGAATGCAGGGGTTATTGGCCACGGCAAATCAGAGCGCAGATGCTCAGCAGAGGGAGAAGGGACATGGCAGACTCACCGAGGCGCAACATCCTGCTGATCATGACCGATCAACAGCGTTGGGATACGCTGGGGTGCTATGGCGCGCCCACCTGCCGCACGCCCCATATCGACGGCCTCGCCGCGCGCGGCGTGCGCTTCGACGCCGCCTACACACCCACGAGCCCCTGCTCGCCGGCGCGAGCGGCGCTTTTCACCGGGCTCTATCCGCACAAGAACAACGTGCCCATGAACGGCGGTATCCTGAATCAGGACGTGCCCAATCTCACGACTGAGCTGTCCGCTGCCGGCTACAACCTGGGATACAGCGGCAAGTGGCACGTGGATCGCGCCAGGGTGCCCAGCGAGTACGGCTTTGAGGGCAAGGACTTTCCCAATTACGGCTATCCCCCGACTCACGGCTTGATCGAGGGGCTGCGCTACATGCAGAACATCGACATGCCGCCTCACTATAACGAGTACCTGGCGGAGCGGGGCCTGGCCGCGCCCAAGGTGCTGGAGGCCTACTATGGCGATAACCCTAGCCGCCAGAGCCAGGAGATGTACGCCCTCCAATCAGGCGGCGTGGAGAGCAGCTTTGAGTACATGGTGAGCGATTTCGCCGTCGCATTGATGAACCAGTTCGCCGCGGATGCTCGCGCCGGCAAGCCCTTTTTCATCTGGGCCAATTTCTGGGGGCCTCACACCCCCTGCCTCGTCCCAGAGCCCTACTACTCGATGTACGATCCCGAGCAGATCCCAGAGGAGCCCAGCTTCACCGAGACCTGGGTCAACAAGCCGGGGGCGCATGATCTCTACGAGCGCTACTGGGGCCTGCGCAGCGGCGGCTGGAGGATGTGGCGCGAGATCGTGGCCCGCTATTGGGGCTATGTCACCATGATCGACGACCTGGTGGGGCGCATGCTGGCTGCTCTACGGGCTTTGGGGCTGGAGGAGGAGACGCTGGTGGTGTTCACCACCGACCATGGCGACCAGATGGGCGCCCATCGCCTGATCGAGAAGGGGCCCTTTGCCTATGAAGAGAGCTGGCATCTACCCTTGATCGCCGCCCATCCGGGCTGCCAGGCGCCGGGCAGCGTCTGCGAGGCGTTCGTTTATCTCCATGATCTCTTCCCCACCTTTCTTGAGGTGGCCGGGCGGACGCCGCCCGATGTGCCCGATAGCGCCAGCATCCTGGACAACATCCTGGGACGCCCGGCACCGACGCAGCGCGACAGCGTGTATGGGTCCTTCACGGGCCACATCCTGCCCGCCCCGCTGCGCTTTGTGCGCACGCGCACGCACAAGCTGGTCTTCAACCGCTGCGACATCGGCGAGTTGTACGACCTGCGCCACGATCCCCACGAGTTGATCAATCTGATCGCCCAGCCCGAGGCGCAGATGGTCAAGGACGAGTTGCTCGAAAAGCTGCGGGCCTGCATGGTGGCCCTGGAGGATCCCATGCTGCGCGACCTGGACGGTCTGCGGTATGTCTACTGAAGGCCGATAGCGGGCTACCGGCGGGTCAGGGGGCGATGCCCAACGGGGCTCTGCTCAGCAGCCCCGTCAGGCATCCTGTCACAGGCCGTTTTCAGTGGTGGAATAGGCGCACCTCGGTGAAGCACATCGCCATACCATATTCGTCGCAGGCGGCGATGACCTCGTCGTCGTTCAGCGAGCCCCCAGGCTCGGCCACGTACTGGACACCGCTGCGCGCGGCGCGATCGATCGAGTCGCGGAAGGGGAAGAACGCATCCGAGCTCAGCGCTACGTTGCTCACCTGACTCAGCCAGGCCTGCTTCTCCCCAGCGCTGAGGCGCTTGGGCACGACGCGGAAGCAGGCCTCCCAAGCCGCCTGCTCGGCCGCCGTGATCTCGTCCAGAAAGTAGACGTCGATGGCGTTGTTGCGCTGGGCGCGCGAGACGCCCCGCGCGAACTTGAACCCGAACACGGCGGGATGCTGGCGCAGGAACCAGAGGTCCGACTTACCGGCGGCCAGCCGCACGCAGTGCACGCGCGACTGCTGTCCCGCGCCCACGCCGGTGACCTGGCCGTTGTGGGCCAGGGTGATCGAGTTGGACTGGGTGTACTTGAGGGCCACGGTGGCGACGATCAGATTGCGCAGCCCCGCATCAGAGATCTCCTTCTGGGCCGTCACCACGCGTTCAAAGGCCGAGGGGCCAAGCACGACGTCGTTCCGCTTTTGCTCCAAGGTCACGCCGAACACCTGGCGGCGCTCGATGTCGGGGGGCGCATAGTCGGGATCGATGCGCAGAATGCGATAGCTCCCCCCGCGCTTGGCGCGCAGGATCTCCAGCGCAGCGGCCTCATAGTCCGGTGCGATGATGCCATCCGAAACCTCACGGCGCACCAACTCAGCCGTGGGGACATCGCAGGGCTCGCTGAGCGCGATCCAGTCGCCGAAAGAGGACATGCGATCGGCCCCACGCGCGCGCGCATACGCCGTGGCGATGGGAGAAAGGGCCATATCCTCTACAAAGCACGCTTTGGCCTCCGCCTCGCTCAGCGGCGTGGCCACGGCTGCGCCCGCCGGGCTCACATGCTTGAAGGAGGCCGCGGCCGGCAGGCCGATCAATGTCTTCAGCTCACGCACCAGTTGCCAGGAGTTCAGGGCATCCAGCAGGTTGATATAGCCAGGCGTGCCCCCCAGCACCTCGAAGGGCAATTCGCCCTCATCCATGAAAACGCGCGCCGGCCTCTGATGCGGATTCATCCCAT
>JAFGLK010000281.1 GCA_016928125.1 Anaerolineae bacterium | reverse complement strand
CGATTGAGCAGGAAAAGGAGCCGCATGATACGGTAGACCGACAGGCTCAGGCAGTGGCGCGCGGCCAGGGTATCGCCGCGCGCTGCGGCCAGACCGATGAGATCGATGTCCCAGCCCAAGGCCTGCCAGGCGTAGGCCAGCCGATATTTCCATACATCCAGTGGATAGTAGGCATACAGCGCGCGCAGCCGTGTGAGCGTGCCCAGATCATCACGGAACACCTCACCGCGCGTCAATTCGAGGAGACGCTGTTCCGAGTAGCCCAACCAGTCCCGATCGCTTGAGGGCTCCACCATCCCGAGGTTATCCTGCCAATACGCCTCGCAGGTGGTCACCTGGATGTGCACCCGCCCCTCCGGATCAAACGTGGGCACCCGCACGGAAGGGTCCCGGGGATGAGGCACGAAGCGTGTGGCGTATCCGCGAAATGCCCCCGGCGCATGCTGGTTCAGGAGCGCATACACCCGCTGGCACGCGTCGGCATCCTCCTCCCGGAGGAAGAGCTGGCAGCGCGGCCCCCACTCGTGATCGCGCGACCAGGCATCGTCATGGCCGAGCACGTCCGAGCCCCAGCCGAGCAGGCCCGCTGCGAAACGCTCCATTTCGGGGCAATGCCGGCGCAGCAGAGGCTCAATCACATACTCATAGTAGTCTCGACAGAGATCGATCCCTCGCATGGGCGGAACATCTCCAAGAAATCCGTGCCCGTAGTTGCCGGCCGCGCCGCATGCAACGCAATGACGGGTTGTCTACTGCACGGCCCTGGCCGCCACGGGTCGGCTCACATCAAGGACGTGCTGAAATAGCGCTCGGCGCGGTCGGGAAGCACTGTGGTGACGTTGCCCGCTATCCGCTTGGCCAGTTCGCGGGCGGCCCACACGTTGGCGCCGGAGGAGATGCCCACAAGGAGACCATAGTCACGGGCGAGCTGTCGCGTCGTCTGGATGGCATCCTCATCGGTGACTTCAATCACCTCATCCACCAGCGACACATCCAGCACGGCGGGCACAAACCCGTCGCCGATGCCCTGAATCTGATGTAGGCCGGGCTCGTGGCCCAACAGGGCCGCCACGTTCTTGGGCTCTACGGCGACGATCCTCACCCCCGGTTTGTGCTCCTTGAGGAACGTGCCCACGCCCTGAAGCGTGCCGCCGCTGCCCACGCCCGCCACAAACGCGTCGATCTCGCCCGTCATCTGGCGCCACAGCTCATGCGCGGTTTCTTCGTAATGGATTCGGGGGTTATCAGGATTCTCGAACTGCTGCGGCACATAGATGCGGGGGTCTTCGGCCTTCATCTCGCGCACGCGATTGACTGCCCCGGCGATGCCTTGATGGGCGGGCGTGAGCACCAGTTCGCCGCCCAACGACGTAATCAGCTTTTTGCGCTCATCGCTCATGTTCTCGGGCATCACGATGCGCACCTTGTAACCTTTGAGGCGGCCCACGAGGGTGACGCCGATGCCCGTATTGCCCGACGTGGGCTCAACGATGATCGAGTCGGGATGCAAGAGGCCGTCGCGTTCTGCACCCTCGATCATGGCCAGCCCCACGCGATCTTTGATGCTGCCGCCTGGATTGAGGAACTCGGCCTTGGCATACACGCGCTCATTCCTGAGCCGAATGAGAGGCGTGTTCCCAATCAGATTGAGAACATTATCAGTCAACATGAATCCATCTCCCTCACGACTTGGGTCCGAACTTGAGGCCGTTCTTGCCCGCGAAGACAGCGCGCGGGCCGAGTTCTGCCTCGATCTCGAGCAGGCGGTTGGCCGTGTCGCCGATGGCGCCTCCACGCATGTGCCCGCAATTGAGGCCCACCGTGTAGTCGGCAATATCGGCTCCCTCACCCCGGCTGCTGCAAGGCATCACGCCGTATCCGTGGCTATAGGCCAGATTCACCATATCAAAGGCCTCGGAGATGGTCCCGATCTGGTTTACCTTGAGGAGCACCGCATTGGCCGCGCCTGCATCGATGCCCTGCTGCACACGCCGAGGATTGGTCGTGAACAGATCATCACCGACGATCTCAATCCCCAGCTCTCGCACCAGAATGGCATGCCCCTCATAGTCCTCTTCATCGAGAGGATCCTCCAAGATGACGAAAGGATAGTTGTCCACCATCTCGTGATAGAGGACGATCAAGTCATCGCGGGATTTGTCCTGGGCCGAGAAGAGCCCCACGAACTTGCCCTTGTCTTTGTCGAAATAGGTCGCGGCGGCCACGTCCACCTGCAATCCGACCCGGCCCTCATATCCGAGCTGGATGATCGTCTTGGTCATCAGGTCCCAGAACTCACGATCGTGCTTGACCACACCCGCTCCGGGTTCGGCGCGGCCGCTTGATGCGGCCGACAGATCGAATCTGCTCTTCAGGGCTCGTTTGTAGGTCTCGGAGACCTCCCAGCCGGCATAGGAGGCATCGGAAAAGGTGTCGAATCCGTAACAGACCATCTCGTAGCTGGGCTTACCGCCCGACTTGATGGAACCCGCGCCCCCATAGCGCTCGCTGCCGCCCATGACCCCGGCTGCGGGCACGGGCAACACCGTGGCGCGCGCCCCGCCGATATGCTGATAGAGGGGAATCCCCAGGCTGGCTGCCCCGGCCTTCAGAGCCGCCGCAGATACGGCGGCGGTGGCATTGCCCCCCAGCAGCGCCTTCTCATAGCTGTTGTCCAGGCCCAGGATGACGCCATCCACGTCGATCTGGCGCGCGGCGTCCACGCCGATCAGGGCCGGCGCGATGCGCTGGTTAACGCTGTCCACCGCCTTTTGCACGCCGCGCCCGTGCCAACGGGGGCCACCATCGTAGGCGAAACGCACTTCGTGAGTTCCCACGGAGATGCCAGCCGTCGCCACGGCCACGCCGACGGCGCCATTGGCCGTCGTCACTTTGGCCTCGATGCCAGGGTGGCCACGGCTCGAGAAGACCTGTCGAGCGCTCACCGATTCGATACGCGATGCTGATCTCACGCTATTCTCTCCACATTTGTTTCCTGCGACCCATGACCAGGATAACCCCAAGATCCCGCAAGCCCGTATTCTGCGTGGCCAGGATGCCGCTGTCCAGCGTCAGCAGCGCTGGCGTCGTATCATGCTGCCTCAGGGCTCTACGAATGTCTATCCCTTTCTCGCGGGCCAGCCCAACCGTGTAGCCATCCACGAT
>JAFGLK010000280.1 GCA_016928125.1 Anaerolineae bacterium | reverse complement strand
CTGGACCGCGAGCCGCGCAGCTATCGGGATATGGCGGGCCAGGATATGGCGATGATGGCCCGCTTTCACCTGGCCTGTCTCAAGCGGGGCGTGTACCTGCACCACGTCTCCCCGCACCATGGCTACTCGGCGGCCCATACACTGGCTGATATCGAAGAGACGCTGGATGTGATGGACGCCTCCGCCGCCGAGCTGGCCGGCTGAGCAGCGGGCTCGCGCGATGTCCAAGGTGCCTGGTCCGCCGGTGAACGGCAGGGGAGCCGGCATGGACGTCCCATGGCGCATTCAACACGACGTGCGCGCCGAGGCTGACCTCGAGCGCCTGGCTGAGATGGTCTACGATGGCTTTGCGCGCAAGTATGCGGCGGCGCGCTTGTCCAGGTCTGCGGCCGTGGAGCTTTTTCGCCACGCCACAGAACCCCAGATGGCCCTGTGCGCCTACTGGGACGATGTGCTGGTGGGCCTGCTCGGCATGGTGACGGCTGAGCGGCGTTTTCTGCATGTGCCTTGGCGACGCCTGCGCGCGCGCTTTGGGCTTCTGGGAGGCCTGTTCTACCATCTGATCCTCAATGTGCAGCATCCGCCGCCGCCGGGAGCTCTCCTCATCGCACCGCTGGTGGTGGCCCCTGAGGCGCGTGGCCGTGGGATTGGGCGGGCTCTGATGGAGGCCGTGGAGCGCTACGCCTACGAGCAGGGTTACAGCCGACTTGTCCTGAATGTGGTCGATAGCAACCACGCGGCCCGATACCTCTATGCCAGTCAGGGCTTTTCCGTGGTCAAGTCGCGGCATTACGGCTGGCTCACGCGCAGTGCGGGCTTTACTGGCGCCGATGCCATGGAAAAGCGCCTGCTGCGTGTCACCTGACCTCCACCCCTGGCCAGCGCGATCGCGCACCCGCATTCCTCAATGGGCGCCGGTTTGCTCTGAATCCACATTCGAGCCATACTGAGCTGTAAGCTCAATGAGGCCTGGTATGATCGTGGTTGTCTGCGGCGAGAGGGCTCACTGGCTGGTATTCCTGCTCTATCAGGAGTGTGGGTCGCGCATTCCGTGGGGAGCTCAGACAAGGAGTAGCGCGCAATGAAGGTTCTGGTGACGGGCGGCGCAGGCTTTATCGGCTCGCACGTCGTCGATCTATTGGTGGCCACAGGGCATCAGGTGGCCGTGGTGGATAACCTCTGGGAGCATGGCGGCGGCCGGATGCAGAATCTGAATGCGGCGGCGCAATTCTATCGTCTGGATATTCGCGATCCGGCACTGGATGCGGTGATGGAGAGCGAACGTCCCGAGGCGATCTGCCACCTGGCGGCCCAACATAGCGTCAAGATCTCCACCGACGATCCCGCCCACGATGCGCAGGTCAACATCCTGGGCCTGATCAACCTGCTCCAGTGCGCCACACGCAGCGGTGTACGCAAGGTGGTGTTCTCCTCCTCGGGGGCCACCTATGGCACGGCGGAGCGCATGCCCGTAGACGAGCGCACGCCCCAGCACCCCGAGTCGCCCTATGGCATCACCAAGCTGGCCAGCGAGCACTATTTGCGTTTCTGGCGCGATATGCACGGGCTCGATTTCACGGCGCTGCGCTACGGCAACGTCTTTGGGCCGCGACAGGATCCCAGCGGCGAGGCGGGCGTGATCGCCATCTTTGCCCACGCCATTCTGCAAGGGCGTCCCGTGCGCATCGATTGGGATGGCGAGCAGCAGAAGGACTATGTCTATGTGGGCGATGTCGCACGCGCCAACCTGCTGGCCCTGGAGCGCGGCGGCGGCGAGGCCTTTTGCATCGCCACGGGTCGCGGAACATCGGTCAATGCGCTCTATCGCGGCCTGGTGGAGATCATCGGTCGCGAGGTGGAGATCGTGCGCGCGCCTAGGCGCCCCGGCGATGTCTACTTGACCTATTTTGACTGCGCCAAGGCCCAGGCGCAGTTGGGTTGGCAGCCGCAGACGGATCTCGCGGAGGGGCTTCGTCTGACCGTGGACCATTTCCGGTCCGCGGTGGGAGCCTGAGGTCTGGTCTGTCGAGCCGTGGTGCAAGCCGTTTTTTCGAGTGTCTCGTGCCGGGAGGGGGAACTATGATCTTTAGCGGCGAGATCAAGATCTTTGCCGGAAGCTCTGGCGCGCCTTTTGCGCAAAGGATCTGCCAGTGCCTGGGCAGCGAGCTGGGCGCTAGCGAGGTCAGGCAGTTCTCGGAGGGCAACACCTACGTCAAGATTTGCGAGACGGTGCGCGGGCGAGATGCCTATCTGGTGCAATCGATCGGCCTGCACCCCAACGACGAGTTTGTTGAGATCCTCTTCTGGATGGACGCCTTCAAGCGGGCCAGCGGGGACTCGATCACGGCCATCATCCCGTATTTTGGCTATGCCAAGGGCGACAAGAAGGATGAACCGCGCGTCTCGATCCGTGCGCGGGTCTGCGCCGAGTGTATCGAGCTGGCCGGCGCGGATCGCGTGGTGACGATGGACCTGCATAGCCCGCAGATCCAGGGCTTTTTCAAAGGGCCGGTCGATCATCTCTACGCCCTGCCCGTGTTATGTGAGTATATCAAGCGGATGGACGGTCTGCACAATCTGGTCGTGGTCTCGCCTGACGCTGGCTACGCCAAGCGAGCCCGTCGTTTCGCCTCGCATCTGGACGCATCCCTGGCCATCGGCGACAAGCGCCGCGTGGCGCACGATGAGCATGCTGAGGTGCTGGAGCTCATCGGCGACGTGGCCGACGCAGACGTGCTGATCGTCGACGATTTCAGCATCTCGGGCGGCACATTGGTCGATCTGGCCGATTTGCTGCGCAAGCGGGGCGCGCGACGCATTCTGGCCGCGCTGTCCCATATCCTGCTCAATCCAGAGGGGATCCAGCGTATCGAAGAGAGCCCCATCGAGCGGGTCATCAGCACCGATTCAGTTGATAACCCCTGGGTCGCCGACTCGGATCGCATCGAGATCGTCTCGGTGGCGCCTCTCTTTGCGGAGGCCATCAGTCGGATTCACAATCGCGTATCGGTGAGCCCGCTTTTTGAGGAGGTGCCCCCGAACGTCATCGAGCGCTCCGGGCTCCCTCGGGGGGGATGCAATTGAGGGCTACACATCCCTGAGGTAGCGCAGCCACCCATCCTGAGGCGGGATGATCTCTGGCAGCCTGGCTAGCGGCGCCCAGAACAGCTCAAAGGTGTGATGGTCAGTGTCCACGTGCCATCGCTGTGGCGACTCTCCTCGGTACTCGAGAAGGTAGAGGAAGCGGCGCTGCCGCGCAGCCAGGACCCGCGCAGGCACCCAGCCCGTGATCTGATAGCTGGCATACTGTGGATCGGGCAGCCGATCGGGCTCCTTGTAGGTGATCTGAGCCCAGCCAGGTTCCTGTCTGAGCAGGTGCACCCAGGTGGCCCGGGGCAGGCGCGCCCAGTCAAAGCTGGTCTTGTCAGGCCGGGCGTACACCGTATGACCCTCGAGCATAGCGCGCAGGCCCTCTGGCAAGGCCAGATCCTCGCAGCCCAGATAGCGCACATCCGCGAATCCGCGAAGGCCGGTCTCCTCCCGCGCCTCGCGCAGCGCGGCGGCCTCGGGCGTCTCGCCGAGCTCCACGGTGCCGGCGGGAATCTGCACTCCGGCGTAGGGATGCGAGAAGAGCAAGAGCTCCTGGGCCACTCCTGCGCCGCGCACCACAAAGGCCGTCACCTTGTCGATGGGGCGCGAGCCACTCGTCGGCGCGCTCACGCGGCGCCTCCGCCAGGATCTTCCAGTGCGCCGGCGGTCCGCTCGGCTCCCGACGGTTCCTCCCCCTCCGCAGCCTTCATCTCTCTGTAAGCGGCCACCGCCGCACTTGCCTCGCCAAGTAGCGCCAGGGCCAACCAGAGGCGCTGCCCCTGGGCCGGGTCCTTCGCGCTGAGCCGCTCCAGCAACCCATCGATAAAGGCCACCATGGGAGGATCGGAGGCCGCCTCACGTCGCACCTCCCGCAAGCGGGATCTCATCTGCTCCAGCCGCTTGGGGGAAAGAAGCTCTGCGACGTAGCGCGCCATTTCGTCTGTGAAGTCGTGACCGCGTTCCTGGATCGCGTCCAGGGTCTCTCCTTGCTGTGCGCTCGCCTTGTGTTGCGCGTGCAAGATGTCCAGCGCGCCGATGATCTCTGGCGGCGTATAGAGGCCCAGGAATATCTCTCCCCTGGCCATCTCCGACAGTCCTTCGATCCAGGCCCTATCCACCTCCTTGCTCATAAAGCTTTCCATGCCCGGGATCTCTCTGAGGGACGCCAAGGACTCTTCCAGAGAGGCTCGTTGAGTTTCACCAGAGTCTGAAGAGGTATCCTCGTCAGACCCGATTCCATCCGCAAGGGATGCAGTGACCCTGGAAAGGCGTATGCCGGCCTCCACACTGCGGCGCACGAGGGCCTGAATCAGCCCGACCAAGGGCCAAATCTCCTCTCCCACATCGGTGCCCAGAAAGTACTGCAGCCCCGCCGCTTTGGCAGCGGCGTCGCGGCAGCCCTCTCGCCGCAACCGTTGCCGCAGGGCGTCGAGGCTCGCCATGATGCCGTCGCGCGCCGGATGACTGTAGAATAGCCCGGCGATTTGCTCGATGGCTCGTTGGCCCGCCTCCTCGGGTATCTGATCTCCTTGCGAGGGGTCGTACTCCGGGTCGAGAATGTCAAGGATCTCCCAGAACGCGTGGGCGCACGTGCTGGGGGGAAAGAAAACCTGCCGGAGCTCTGGTTCTGAGGCCAGTTCCTCGCTGCGGACGAGCTGCTCCATGACCCGCATCATGAAAGACTCCCCTGCCTCGATCGGATCGATGTCCTCAAAGAGCGGCGCCATATCTTGGAGCAGATCGTCATCGTCAGGCAGGGGGCTGGGCTGGCGCGGTCGTTGCCGCGCCTCTCGCCGTTGAGCCTGGGCACGATCTCGCTGTGAGCGGGCGGCTCTCTTGCGAGCTCGCTGTTTCGCTTTTGACATATGGTTACACAGCCCTTCCTGGCGGCGCCTCGCATCGGGGCCGGAGTGTGTGCAGATCCTTGTGGCGTCAGTGCCCTCTCGTGCAGACCCATTCTGCCGTTCCTTGGGAATCCTGTCAAAGTGTATTCCTGCCGATTGACTCAGCCCCAGGCTCGCACTACTATGCCCCGAGATGCTATCTGGCCAAGAGGCCAAGCCGAGGAGGTGTGCGTGAAGATCCGCTCGATCACCCTGTTCACCAAGATCGCGCCCCAGATCAGCGAGTCCCGTCTGGCCGACCTGGGCCGTCTGGTCGGGACGGCCAGGCAGGCGTTTGTGGCCGCCGGATACGAGGTGCAGACGGTCCGACTGGCGACCCAGGCGCTCCCCGCGCTGGCCGAATCTGTTCAGGCTGGCGGGCTGCCCGCCTGGGCCTCCGAGCTCGAGGCCGCCTGCGCGGCGGAGGGCTTTGAGTACCTTTCTCTGGGGCCGGCGCCTCTGGAACTGCTGCTTCAGGTGCCTGATCTGCTCGCCGCGACGCGCTCGGTGTTCGTTACCGCCCATATCCTGGATCCCGGGCGCGGCGTCATCGACGGACAGATGATACGGGCCGCGGCGCAGGTCATCCAGGCCGCGGCCGAGATCGAGGATGGTTTCGGCAATCTGCGCTTCGGCGCGCTGGCCAATGTGCCCGCGGGCGTGCCCTTTTTCCCGGCGGCCTACAGCGAGCCCACATCTGGGGCAGGGGACTCGGTTCTGTTTGCGCTGGCCACCGAGGCCGCAGATCTGGCCCTGGATGCGGCCCGCGCCGCGGGCGATATCCAGGACGCCCACGACCGACTCGTGAGGGCCATCGAGCACGAGGGGCGGCGATTGACGGCTGTGGCCGAGGCGTTGGCCGCGGAAGAGCGACTGCGTTATGGCGGGATTGACTTTTCCTTGGCGCCCTTCCCGTCGCCCGGGGCCAGCATCGGCGCGACCCTGGAGGCGCTGAGCGGGGCGCCGCTGGGCTGTCCGGGTACGCTGGCGGCGGCTGCCACCCTGACCGACGCCATCGAGCGCGCCGCCTTCCCCCACACGGGCTTCTGCGGCCTGATGCTGCCCGTGCTGGAGGACGCCGTACTGGCCCAACGCTCCGCCGAGGGTCGCCTCGGCCTGGGCGAGCTGCTCCAGTGGTCGGCGGTGTGCGGCACCGGGCTGGATACCGTGCCACTGCCCGGAGACGCAGCGCCCCGAGCCCTGGAGCGCCTGCTCTACGACGTGGCCGCCCTCTCGGCGCGTCTGCACAAGCCGCTCACGGCGCGCCTGATGCCGCTGCCTGGAAAGCGCGCCGGCGATCCGGTGCATTTCGATTTCGCTTACTTTGCCGACGGGGGTGTGCTGGCCCTGGAGCCCGGCGGCGCAGGGGGCCTGCTCGCGGGCGCCGATGCTCTGCAGATCACCCAGCGCAATCGCTAGGCTCGGCCATGCCGGCCAGCGCTATCATGAATCCTGCATACCACGGGAGGTGCGTCATGACATCCACACGACCGAACATCATTTTTCTCAGCGCAGAGCAGCAGCGCGGCGATACGCTCTACTGCCTGGGGGCCGATTGGATGGTGACGCCTACGCTGGACCGCTTTGCCGAGGGCGGCGTCGTGTTCGAGCGTGCGTTCTCTTGCGCAGCCACCTGCGTCTCGAGCCGGGCGGCGTTCTACACGGGCCTCTACCCGCATACCACGGGCATCCTGGGCTTCTACCGCTCCTCCGGGCGGCTGCACTGGCTCAATCGTCTCGTGCAGAGCGGCTACCACACGGTGAGCATCGGCAAGACCCATCTCCCGCAGCAGGGCTTTTGCGAGCGGATCGGCGAGCAGGGCAACAAATACATGCGCCAACCTGGACCCGATGGTCTCTACAGTGAGTGGGCCCAGGCGGTCATGGCGGCGGGCTATGAGCTGCCCCTCAACCTGCACGAGACCGATCCCAACTGGTATGACAACCTGGCCGCGATCGAGTGGCCCCTGCCCGAGGCGCTTCACCCCGACATTTGGGTGACCAATCGCACCCTGGACTGGCTCGATCGCTGGGAGGGCGAGCAGCCGTTCTATCTGCACGTTGGCTTTCTCAGCCCACACGACCTATACGATCCGCCCCGTCGCTACCTCGATCTGTACGACGATGCGGACATCCCCATGCCCCAGGTGACCGATGAGGAATTGGCGGGCATCCCCGACGAGCTGTGGGCCGAGCAGCGTACCGATGAGGGGCGCCATGGCATCACCGTGGTGCGCGCCAGCCACGCCACGCCCGAGCGCGTCCGCCGGCTGCGCAAGCACTATT
>JAFGLK010000279.1 GCA_016928125.1 Anaerolineae bacterium | reverse complement strand
TCGACGGTGCGCAGCTTGAGCTCCCCATCCTGCACCACGAACACGGCATAGTCCCCATCGCCCAGCTCGCGCAGCGCCTCCACCGGCACAAGCAGGGCGTTCTCGGCCCGCCCGCCGATGATGTCCACCGTGGCATTCAGCCCCATGAGAAGCCCCTGCGGCTTGGCAAACGAATCCTCATCGAACGAGACCAGGCTGCGAATCACCTGAGTGTTCATCTCCGTCACCAGGGTGGGGTCGATCTGGATCACTCTGCCCGTGAAGGTCGTTTCTGGGATCGCGTCGAGCACCACCTCGACCTCATACCCCACAGCGATCTGGTCCATGTCGGTCTCGTCCACATACACTTCCAGCATGGGATGGTTTAGATCGGCCACGGTGATGATCGCCTCATTGCCCACGCGCTCGCCCACCTCGGCATTGACCGCCACCACCGTCCCCGCCAATGGGGAGACGAGGGCCGTGCCGTTGAGTCCACGTTCCGCGTCCTCCAGACTGAGCTGGGCCTGGGCCAGGTTCAGTTCGGCCTGACGCACCGCCTCGGCCGAGGCCGCCAGGTCCTTCTCCGTCGGGCCAGCCAGCAACTCGTCCAGCGCGTCCTGGGCCTGAGCGACTTTGGCCTCGGCGCTGGTGATCTCGCCCGCCGTCGGCCCGGACTTGAGCTCGGCCAACTGCTCCTGCGCCTCGATCAACTTGGCTTGGGCCTCCTTAAGCTCCTCCTCAGTAGCCGGCTCTTGCAGCTCGGCCAGGTCCAGTTCGGCCTCGCGCAGCGAGATCTCGCTGTTGAGCACACTCACCTGGGCCTGGTCGTAGGCCCCCGAGGCCTTGCTTCGGTCATCTCCCTTGGCGTCGCGGCTCATCTGCGCCGCCCACAAGCTGTTCCTGGCCTGATTCACCCTCATCTGGGCGCGCTCGATCTCGGCCGGGTCCGGTCCCTCAATGAGTTTGGCGTAGGCGGCCTGGGCGGTCGCCACCGCTGCCTCCGCGGCTGCCAATTCTGCCCGAGTGGCCGGCTGCTCCAGTTCCTGCAATGCTTCCTGGGCCTCTGCCAACGCGGCCCTGGCGCTCAGAGTCTCGGCCTCGCTGGGCGGCTCTTGAAGCTCCTCATACGACTGGCGAGCCGCCTCCAGGTCCTGCTCGGCTTTGGCCAGTTGCAGTTGGGCGCTGGCCACCGTCTTGCGCGCCGCCAGGTCGTCGATGCGCGCCAAGACATCGCCCACCTTCACCTGGGCGCCCAACTGCGTGTTCATCTCGGTCAAAGTGCCGCTCACCGAGGTGCCCTCCTCAGAGCCGAAGCTCAGATCGACCTCGATGGAAGGGATCACCGTCCCGGCGCCCGTGGCCGAGATGACCAGGTCGCCGCGACGGACGCGCGTGCTCTGAAACTCCTCCTCTGTTTGCGTCGTTGGCGCGGCGTGCGCATTTGTGTAATAGTAGTACGCGCCCCCGGCCGCGGCCAAGAGGATCACCAGGGCCAGCACCAAGATCGGTCTCTTGCTTCGCTTCATGGTCATCTCCTACAAGCGCCAGAGCGACCCTGGCGCAAGATATAGGTGAGTTCTTTCCCTGCCGTTGATTATATGGGGGACTTGTTAAGGCATTATGAAGAGGTGATATGAGGATTGTTGGGGCGCCCAGCAGCGGCCTCTTGCCTCCACGCCTTTGCTCAGGAGCGTCGCGAGACGAGCGGATAGAAGGGAATCATGTGAACAGGCTCTGAGGAGGGAGAGCGCCCCCCGTCTTCAGAGGCGCTCCCACTGGGAATGCGCTCTGGGCCGCATCTCTACATCGTTCGAGCTTCAGTCGTAGGGAAGGGGAGCCTACAGCAGCGCGTTGGCCACCTTGTGAATGCCCTCTGAGATCTGGTCGGCGTCCTCCAAGGTGAAGAATTGGTCGATGAAGAGCATCACCGCGCGTCCCAGGTATCCGAGTGACTGCGGGCACTGGTCGGGCGAATAACCCTCAACGTCCCCTTTGTAAAAGGGGCTCTTCCAAGGCGCCCGACGCTCCTCGGCGAGCCCGCTCACCATAAAGGGCCAGTTGGCGTAGATGTGGCGATCGGGGATGCTGTTGTCATAGATCGTGCCACAGCGGATATTCTCGGCGTTCAGCGCTTGGGCGAAGCGCTTGGCCACCTCGGCCGTAGGCAGGAAGAAGGTCAGCGTGATGCCACACTCTCCCCTGGGATCGGGCACATCCTGCAAGGTCAGGCCATCGATCTCGGTGATCCCCTCGATCACGTGGTATTTGACCGCCCGACAGCGCTCGATGATCGGGTCGAGGCGCTCGCGTTGCGCCCAGATGAGCGCCGCAGGCAGCTCGCCCATACGATAGTTCTCGCCCGAGATGACAAAGTCGTAGGCCCGCTCGCCGCTGCCTTCCCAGAATCGCGCGGCGCAATCGTGTTGCATCCGCGCCCGATCGTAAATGCGCTCGTCATCGGTGACCAACAAACCACCCTCGCCCGAGGTGATCACCTTGTACTGCTGAAAGCTGAAACAGCCTACCTGGCCCAGAGTGCCGAGGGGGCGTCCCTTGTAGCTCGCGCCATTCGATTGAGCCACGTCCTCGACCACTACGATTCTATGCCTGTCCGCGATGGCCATGATCTCGTCCATGCGCGCCTGCACCCCGCGCATATGCACCGGCACGATGGCCCTGGTATAGGGCGTGATCTTGTGCTTCAGGTCCTCTGGGTCCATATTCAGCGAGGCGTCGATCTCGGCGATGACCGGCACGGCCCCCGCAGCGATCACAGCCGCGGCGGTGGCCACATAGGTGTAGGCCGGGATGATTACCTCATCCCCTGGGCCTGCGTCCACTCCGAACATGGCGCAGATCAGCGAGGCGGTCCCGCAGCTCACCGCCAG
>JAFGLK010000278.1 GCA_016928125.1 Anaerolineae bacterium | reverse complement strand
GTGGACCCGCACACCTGGTTCGACCCGCGCAATGTACAGGTCTGGACGGAGAACATGGCCCAGGCGTTGGGCGCCCTCGACCCCGAACACGCGGTCGACTATCAGGCCAACGCCCAAGCCTACCAGACCGAGCTCGAGGCGCTGGACGATTGGATCGCAGAGCAGGTCTCGACGGTACCGCAAACCAGGCGCCGCCTGGTGACCGACCACGAGGTCTTTGGCTACTTTGCGCGGCGCTATGGCTTTGAGCAGGTCGGCACCCTGTTTCGGGGGGCCAGCACGCTGGCCGAGCCTTCGGCCCGGGATCTAGCTCGTCTCGAGGATGCCATCGCCACGTATGGGGTGTCGGCCGTGTTCGTGGGTCGGACGGTGAACCCGCAGTTGGCCGAGCGCGTCGCCCACGATACAGGCGTTCAGGTGGTGCCGCTCTACACAGGCTCGCTGAGCGAGCCCCATGGCCCCGCCCCGGATTACCTGTCTCTGATGCGGTACAATACGCTTGAGATCGTGAAGGCCTTGTCGCAATAAGGGGCTCTGCCAGAACCGGCGTGGCTCAAACGTGCGATGTCATCACGCAGTAAGGATCACAATGCAGAAGCTATTCCTGGTAAGGCATGGCATGCGTCTCGATGTCGAGGATCGGTCGTGGCGAGAGACGGCCGAACGGCCCGATGATCCTCCCTTGTCGAACAACGGACTCAGGCAGGCGCGCGACGTCGGCGCCTGGCTCAAGAACAAAGCGGTCACGGCGCTCTATTGCTCGCCCTTTTTGCGAGCACTGCAGACTGCTCAGGGCATCTTCGAGGAGATCGGCGTCCGTTTCCGGGTGGAGGAAGCGCTGGGTGAATGGCTCAATCCGAAATGGTTTCAGGCCAAGCCTCAGCTCTGGTCGCTTTCGGAGATCCAGGACGCTCTGGGCGGCGTCGACCCATGCTACCGCTCCGCCGTGCCGGTCACTTATCCTGAGCCGAGCGAGGAGGTTGAGGTCTACGCTCGCGTGAGGCGGTTCCTCTCGGAGCTGCAGGCGCGTGAGGGCGGCAACGTGGTGCTGGTAGGCCATGGGGCAACCGTCACACAGGCAGTGCGGGCCCTGTGCGGCCACACCGAGGGGCTGGATGCTCAGGTCTGTTCGATCACCACGCTGGAAAAGAACGATGGGCACTGGCAGCACCACGGCAGCATCCTTAGCCATCTCTCGGTGATCGTCGAGGTGCAATCACCGGGACCTGGCCCTCGCCTTCCGTCGTCGCCGCCGCGACGCCCGGCGAGCGCTGATCTCGGTCTGAGCAGGTCAAAGGAGTAGGTGCTATGCCGCTCATACATCGGCCCGTGGAGCATCGCCCCGATGCCCCCATCCTGGAGGTGGCGGGGCTGTCGCTGCGCTACAACGGGCGCGCCGCGCTGGAGGATGTATCGTTTCGCCTGACGAGCGGCGAGCGCGTCGCCGTGGTGGGGCCTAATGGGGCGGGCAAGAGCACGCTGTTCAAGATCATCGCGGGCGTGCTCGAGCCTACCACAGGCCACGTGTACGTGGCGGGGTATGGCCCCGGCGGGCATCGGTGCATCGCCTACTTGCCGCAGCGCAGCCAGGTCGATTGGAGCTTTCCTGTTAGGGTGGCCGATGTGGTGATGATGGGCCGCGCCGGCCAACTGGGGCTGATCCGCCGGCCGGGCCGTAAGGACTGGGAGCTGGTGCGAGAGTGCCTTCGCGTGGTGGGCATGGCCGATCTGGCCGAGCGCCAGATCAGCGAGCTGTCGGGCGGACAGCAACAGCGCATGTTTATCGCGCGCGCCCTGGCCCAGGAGGCCGAGCTGATGCTGATGGACGAGCCTTTGACGGGGTTGGATCTACCCTCGCAAGAACAGATTTTCACGATTCTCAACACTCTGCGAGACCGCCGGGTCACTGTCATGGTGGCCATCCACGATCTGAACCTGGCGGCAGAGCGCTTTGACCGGGTGATGCTCCTCAACGGCCGGCTCATCGGCATGGGTTCGCCAGAGGATGCGCTGTCGGCCGAGCATCTGCACGTTGCCTACGGGGGGCATCTGCGCATGGTAGAGGGCGAGTCCGGGCTGATGATGCTGGGCGACACGGGCTGCGGGAAGGACGAGATATGAGCGGACCGATCGGCTGGCTGCTGGAGCCTTTGCGCTACCCCTTCATGGTGCGCGGCCTGATGGCGGCGATCATGGTGGGCGTGGTCTGCGCCACAGTCGGCACCTACGTGGTATTGCGCGGGATGGCCTTTTTCGGCGATGCGCTCGCGCATGCCATCTTGCCTGGCGTGGCGGTGGGCTATCTCATCAGCGGCGGCGCGCGTGCCGCCCTCTTCTGGTGGGGGCTCGCCACCGCGGTGCTCACCGCCCTTGCTATCGGCGCCATCGGCAAGCGCGCTCAAGTCAAAGAGGATGCCGCCATCGGCATCCTGTTTGCTGGCATGTTCGCCTTGGGCGTGGCTCTGATCTCGTCGGCGGGCAGCTATGCGGTGGATCTGGCCCATTTGCTTTTCGGCGATGTACTGGGGGTGTCTCCCGGCGATCTGACCCTGATCGGCGTTCTGGGAGGGCTCGTGCTTCTGATGGTGCTGGCTTTCTACAAGGAGTTCCTGCTGCTCTCCTTCGACCCGGTGTTGGCGGTCACCTTGCGCCTGCCCTCGGGGCTGCTCAACGATCTGCTGCTCGTGCTCATCGCCCTGACCGTCGTAGTGTCGCTTCAGACTGTGGGCGTGGCGCTGATGGTGGCCATGTTGGTCACGCCGGCGGCCACAGCCTACCTTCTCACCCGGCGCTTGGGCCGTATGATGGCATTGGCCGCATTGATCGGGTCGCTATCGGGCGTGGTAGGCCTCTATACCTCGTACTATGTGAACGTGGCCTCGGGCGCGGCCATCGTGCTGGTCTGTACAGCGCTCTTTGTGCTGACACTGCTTTTTGCCCCCCAACGCGGCCTGGCCTGGGCGCGCCGACGCGAAGGCAGGGGCTGAACACCCTCCCATCAGGCATGTGGCCTGCTACACCGTCTCATGGGGCGAATGTGCGCGCAAGCTTGAAGCGAACGCCCTTTTTGTGGCAGAATGGGGGCGATCCAGTGCGACCCTACAGTCTCGTCAGGAGGACGAAAGATGACCCCAAGCGAGAAGATGCTCGTCTACATTGGCACCTACACACGGGACAACGAGAGCCAAGGCATCTATATCTGCGAATTGGACATGGCCAGCGGCAACCTGGCGGTGATCGGCCACGGGCCTTGGGTAGAGAGCCCCTCTTTCCTGGCGATCCACCCAAGCAAGCGCTACCTGTACGCCTGCAACAGCCTCAATAGGTGGGGCGGCATCCCAGGAGGCGCTGTTAGCGCCTTTGCTATTGAGCCAGACACCGGCGCGCTCGAATTGCTCAATCAGGAATCGACGCTAGGGGCGGGCCCTTGTCACGTGAGCGTGGACGCCAGCGGCCAGGCCGCCATGGCAACCAACTACTCGGGGGGCAGCCTGTGCCTGTTCCCGCTGCAGGATGATGGCCGACTGGCGCCTGCCAGCGACTTTCATCAGCTTCAGGGAGCGGGGGTAGATCCTCGCCGTCAGACTCAGGCCCATGCCCACTCGATCTGGCCCGATCCGACCAATCGCTACGCCCTGGCCTGTGACCTGGGCACCGATAGGGTGATGATCTATGCTCTCGATTTGCAGCGCGGCAAGCTGGTGCCCAATCGCATGCCCTTTGCGCGCATCCGACCGGGCGCTGGTCCACGCCACCTCGACTTTCATCCCAACGGCCAATGGGTCTACGTGGTGAATGAGATGATTTCCTCGGTGACCTTGTTCGACTGGGACGCCGAGCGTGGCGTGTTGAGCGAGGTGGCGCATGTGCCCGCGGCTCCCGCCAGCGCGCCGGAGAGCAACACCGGCGCCGATATCCACGTGACACCCGATGGCCGCTTTTGCTACTCCACCAATCGGGATCACAATTCGCTGGCCATGTTTGCGTTGGACCAGGAGACGGGCGTGCCCTCGCTGATCGGCTATGAGTCGACCCGCGGCGACCATCCGCGCAACTTTGGCATCGATCCCACGGGCCACTGGCTACTGTGCGCCAACCAGAACACCGATAACATCGTCACCTATCACATCGATGCGGAGACCGGACATCTCAAGGTCACCGGATTCGAGCTCAAACTCCCCAAGCCAGTGTGCATCAAGTTCATGGGGTAGGGCCGGGGCGTGCGATTCCCCCTGATGAACCGCACCATCTGAACAGGAAGACACGCCACACGTGCATCCCGTGAGCGTGTGGCGTGTGTTCTTGCGACGCTCTCCCAGGCCCTCTGCCTGGATCGCTATGTCTCGCGCCACTCCCAGCCGGCGTTCTCCAACTCCCACAGCGAGGCCAGGCGGCCACCGCTGGCGAGCAGATCGGCGGGCGTGCCTCGCTCGATGATCTGGCCGGCCTCAAGGACCAGGATCCTATCGGCATCAAGAGCTGTCGAGAGCCGATGGGCGATGGTGAGTACCACACCGGCACGCTGTTGCAGGTGACTGCGCAAGGCGCGCTTGAAGGCCAGCTCGGTCTGGCTGTCCACAGCCGAGGTCGCCTCGTCCAGCAGGAGGATCAGCGGTTGGCTCACCAGTGCACGGGTGAGCGCCAGGAGTTGCGCCTGACCAGCGGAAAGCTGCAGACCGGCGCCCCGCCCTGATGCACTCAGGGGGGTGGCATAGCCCTGAGGCAGCGCGCGGATGAAGGCCTCTGCGCCAGAGATGGCCGCGGCGCGCTCGACCGCTTCCACAGTCAGAGTCGCATCCCCCAGAGTGAGATTGTCGAGCACGCTGCCACTGAAGAGCTGCACCACCTGAGGCACCATGCCGATGATGGCCCTGCGCTCGAGATCGTCCATGGCGTGAGGCGGCCTGCCCGCCAGGGAGAGACGTCCCTCCCAGGGCTGATAGAGCCCCCCCAGCAGGTGAAAGAGGCTGCTCTTGCCCGCGCCGGTGCGGCCCACGATGGCCAGATGCTCGCCAGATTGCGCGGCGAACGAGATGCCCGACAGGACAGGCTGTCCTTGGCCATAGCCGAACGAGAGTTGTTCTACCTGCACCAGCGGCGAGGCGTCAGCCGCAGCGATCGCCGGCTGCGTGGGGCCCTCTGCAGCCGGCTGGTTGGACGGCCTGTCGGCGGGTAGCTCGAGCAGCTGTAGCACCCGCTCCAGCCCGGCCAGTGCGCTCTGCACCCCCTGCCATTCGTTGCCGATGTTGATCAGCGGCTCAAAGAACTG